>NZ_JBIVZG010000006.1:271387-322628 GCF_044759445.1 Streptomyces sp. NPDC101118
GACCGGAGCCACGGGTGCGACCGGAGACCAGGGGCCTGCGGGTCCGGCCGGCGCCACCGGAGCCACGGGTGGCCAGGGGCCTGCGGGTGCCACTGGGGCGACGGGTGAGACCGGATCTACGGGGGCGGTCGGCGCTACCGGGGCCACCGGGGAGACCGGCGCTGCCGGCGCGACCGGGGCCACTGGCGCGCAGGGGCCCGTTGGCGCCACCGGAGCGACCGGGGACACCGGCCAGCAAGGGCCCGTCGGAGCCACTGGCGCCACCGGTGAGACCGGAGCTACGGGGGCGACCGGCGCCACTGGGGGCCAAGGGCCCGTCGGTGCAACCGGTGCCACTGGGGCAACAGGTGAGACCGGAGCTACGGGAGCGACCGGCGCTACCGGGGACACCGGCGCTGCCGGCGCGACGGGGGCCACGGGCGCGCAGGGGCCCGTAGGCGCCACCGGCGCTACGGGAGACGTGGGGGCGACCGGGGCTCAGGGGCCGGTCGGTGCGACCGGGGCCACCGGTGGGACGGGGGCCACTGGCGCCCAAGGGCCCGTCGGAGCCACCGGAGCTACCGGCGACCAGGGGCCCGTCGGAGCCACCGGGGCTACCGGAGCTGCTGGAGCTGTTGGGGCGACGGGTGCTACCGGGCCTGCGGGAGCCACCGGCGGTACCGGGGCGGCGGGAGCCACCGGCGCTACTGGGGGTGCGGGGGTTACTGGTGCGACCGGAGCCACGGGGGCTACCGGTGCTACTGGGGCCGCCGGGGTGCTGACGCTCACCGAGGTCGTCGGGACTGCCGTGACCGTCGAGGACGGGGGTGGGGTCAACACCGCCACCGCCATGTGTCCGGCCGGGCAGCGGGCCGTGTCGGGCGGGTTCACCGCTTCCAGTTCGCTGATCTTTCCGGTCGAGTCCCGGCGGCCGGTCGGGTTCACCGACCGGTGGACGGTGACCTTCCGGAACACGTCCAGCAACGTCGACGGGACCGCCCAGGCCATCGTCTACTGCTCGCCGTGAGGTGGGGCCGGCGCCGGACCCCCGGGTGCCGGCACCGGCCTCCTCCGGCTCAGGCGGTCAGGGTGGCGTAGAGGATGACGTTGTTCGTGCGGTGGCCGTTCTCCAGGTCGCCGCCGCAGGTCAGGAGGCGGAGCTCGGGGGTGGGGGTCGGGCCGTAGACCTTTCTGGTGGGGAATGCTTCCTTTCGGACGTTCTCGATTTCGTGGATCTTGAAGACCGCGGTGGTGCCGTCCGCTCTCGGGACCTCGATGCGGTCGCCGAGCCTCACGTCGCCCACGTTCTTCATCAGGGCCGGGCCGTGCTTCGTGTCGTAGTGGGCGACCAGGACGGAGACGCCCTTCTCCCCCGGGGTCACGCCGCCCGTCCACCAGCCGGGGACGTCCGCCTCGGTGTCCGCGTCGGGGACGCCCAGCTCGCCCTTGGCGTCCACCGACAGGTCGGTCATCTTCGTCGTGTTCACGCCGGCCGAGGGGAGCTTCAGGCCGGTCGGCTTCGCCTTGCCCAGGGGCTTGAGCGCCGGGACCTCGTACGGGGCCGTCGCCGTGCTGCCGACCTCGGGTTTCGGGGCGGGCGCCGCGACGCTGCCACCGCAGGCCGCGAGACCCGCGGTCAGGCCGAGGGTGAGGGTGCCGGCCGCCACACCTCGGGAGAGGCGGGGGAGGGTGAGGGTGAGGGTGCGGGTGAGGGTGCGGGGGCGGGGGCGGGTGCTCATGGGGTTGTTGGTTCCTGGGGAGGGAGGCAGGGGGGTGAGGTGGGGGGCTGTGCCGGGGCGGGGTCCGTGCCGGGTGCGCCTCAGCGGTCGTGCGGGCGCGCCGGAGGGGTGAGGAGCCGGGGCCGCGGCAAAGGCCGCCTGTGCCGGGATGGCGAGTGCGGCGGCGGTACGGAAGGGGGCACGCGTGCTCTGGTTCCCCTCGACTCGTCTGCTGGACGTCGTCGCCCGGTCGTCGGCGTTTGCCGGGGCGACGGAGACGAAGCTACGGGGGGCGCGTTCCGGTCACCCGTAGGCGACGTAACGGCCGGGCGGATGTGCGGGAGCGAAGTCGTAAAGCTCGTACGGGCTCCACGAAGCGGCAGGTCGCAGGGCCCGGGCGGGCTCCGCCGCCCCGTCCGCGGGGACGCGCAGCGGATGCATATGCCCCTGTATGTGCCTACGATCCGAATAGTCCGATCGAGCACCGTCTGAAGAGGTGAAGACAGGATGGCGAAGAGGCAGAACAAGGGCCGCTCCGAGCTGCTGGAAGCCCTCAGGAGCGCGGACGCCGGCGGCCCGCCGCGCGATACGGGGCACGGCTTCGGCGGCCCCGTCCCCAGCAAGGTCAAGGGCGGCGCCCACACCAAGGCGGAGCTCAAGCGAGCGGGCTCGCCGCAGGGCGACCGCATCGGCGAGCGGAGCCGGGGGCTGAGCTGACCCCGCCGCACCCCCAGACGCGACGAAGCCCTCCCGGGCGCATCTTCCGGGAGGGCTTCGTCACACCGTCTAGTTTTTGTGCTGGTTCGTCCGGTTCGTTCGCTACCTGGCCTTCTCCGCCCAGCGGCGCGTCAGCACCGAGATCGACTCCGCGACCTCGTCGAGGCTCTCGCTGTTCGTCCGGATCCCGCGGTTCAGCTCGATGTGCAGGAAGCGCAGCCGCTCCTCGGCCGCCACCTGGCCCTGCTCGTTGGAGGTGCCGGAGAGCTTGCACTTGCGGGACCACGCCGGGCAGACCTCCAGGTCCCCGGCCTTCAGCTGCCGTGCCAGCAGCTTCGCGTCCGCCACCGCCCGGTCACCCGCTCCCGTCGAGACCACGACGTCGAACTCCGGGAAGGACTCGTTGGCGAAGCCGTGCAGCTGGACGCCGGGCAGTTTCCGCCGCATGAGCTCGTCGACGACGCTGTGGAAGACCGAGTCGGTGCGGTGCGCGACGTCCGCCGAGCCGTCCACGCCCGCCGCCCGGTGCGCTCCCGCCAGCACCAGGACGCCGCCCGGGGTCCCCCGCAGCACCCGCGCGCCGAGGTCTTCGGTGTGCTCGTCCGCGATCGGGTGCGGCACCTGTACGGACCAGCTGACCGGAGCCGTCAGGTCGAGGTAGACACGACCCCAGCCGCGGCTCCGCCGGCCCGTGAAGCTGGCCGCGTCGCTCACCTCGGCGAACCGCCGTCCGCTGACTTTGTCGATGAAGGTCTGCAAACCGTAGTCGACCTCCGCGAGCTGCCGCTTCGCCGCTTCATGATCGCCATCGAGAAGCATCGCCACGCCCTGAGTGAGCGTCAGGCGTTCGTCTTTCGTCGGGATGCGGTATCCCCCGCGTTCACCAAACGCTGTTGTGTATTGGGCAATACGCTCGCCCAGGTCGACCCCGGCGGCCGCCCGCGGCGTCGGGCGTTCCTGCGGATCCGCAGAGGGTTGCCCGACGAGCAGCGTGAGACACACCACAATGGCGCAGATGGAAGCCACCGCGCCGAAAGTTATTGCAATCGTTATTCGTTTTGCGGGAGATGCGCTCATAGTCAGATGAAAATACCGGAGTGATGACCAACGCCGACCAAGCCACCACCCGACGGACCGGGGCCCTCGCACTCCTGCTGTGCGCCTCGCTGTCCGGCTGTGGACTGGTCGGCAACGAGGCGCACGCGGGGCCGGAAAACGCAGGTGGAGGCCGCTCTTTCAGCCTCGCCGCCGGTGGCGACATCGTCGTCCAGCCGGAGCTGACGGAGCAGGCCCGCAAGGACGGCAAGGGCATCAAGGGCGCCGCGTACGGACTCTCCTTCGACGCGACGATGGCCGCGATCAAGCCGATCATCAACAAGGCAGATCTAGCGATTTGCCATATTGAGCCCGTACTGGGCAAACCGGGCGGACCCTTTCAAGGTCACCCCAATTACGTCTCACCGCCCCAAATCGCCACGACGGTCAAGAGCCTCGGCTACGACAGCTGCTCCACCGCCTCCAGCCACGTGCTGGACCACGGCCCCGCCGGCGTACGCAACACCCTGGACGCCCTCGACAAGGCCGGCCTGAAGCACACCGGCTCGGCCCGCTCCGCCCAGGAAGCCGCCAAGCCCCTGATCCTGGACGTCAAGGGCGTCAAGGTCGCGCACCTGTCCTTCACCAACAACTTCGCCGGGCGGGCCGAGCTGCCCGCGGGCCAGGAGTGGCTGGCCAACCGGACCTCCTTCGACCGCATCGCCGCCGCCGAGAAGGCCGCCCGCGCCGCTGGCGCGGAGGTCGTCGTCCTGAGCATGCACTGGGGCACCGAGTTCGAGCCGGACCCCAACTCCGCCCAGCGCCGCCTCGCCCGCAAGATCGCCAAGCGCACGGGGATCAACCTGGTCATCGGCCACCACGCGCACGTCGTCCAGCCGATGGAGAAGGTCGGCGACACCTGGATCGCGTACGGCCTCGGCAACCAGCTGTCGCGCCACGACTCCCCGACCGGCCTCTCCGAAGAGGGAGCCATCGGCTGGTTCGACTTCCGGCAGAAGGACGGCAGCTGGACCGTCCGGGCCCGGTACGCTCCCACCTTCCTGGAGATACCCCCGGAGGCCACGGCCGTCGACGAGACCGGCCGGCCCAAGGCCCCGGTCCAGGAGCCGGGCGCCATCCAGGACGTCCGGCTGATCGACGTGATAGCCGCGCTGGAGGCCGGAGACGAGCTGACGGACGAGCAGCGTGCCCGGTACCGCCTCGCCTCCGAGCGCACCGCGAGCACCCTGCTCAACAGAGGCGGCGCCCGGGACGGGCTCCGCCCCCTGGAGGGTCTGCCCGATTGACCGGGCGGGGAGCGCACCGACGGCCACGCCGAGAGCGTGGCGGCGGCTTGCGCCGCCCCGCCGGAACGCCCGTGAAGACCCCCCTGACAAGATCCTCCATGTCCATGACCCGCACGAGTCCCGGAGCCACGAGCCCGCCGGGACGTATTGAAGAGGAGCGTCCGTTGGCCGCGTCGCGCACGAAGCGGCGGCACAAGGTCCGTCGCAGAGCGGACATGTCGCTGCTGGGTGGCATACGCCCGCCCATCGCGGCGCTGTGCGCTGCCCTGCTCGCCCTCGCCGCCCTGACCGCGATCCAGTTCGGCCGGGTCGGCAAGGACGCCGTCCCCGAGGCGGTGCTCACCTCGCAGCAGCACTTCGCGGAGGACGGGGCGATAGCCCTGCGCGCGTCGCTGGACGAGAGCATCACCGACCTCAGCCGCACCGCCAACCTCTTCAACGCGGGCAAGCCGGTCTCGGCCGACACCGTCCTGGACAAGCTGGGCAACGTCTACCAGAAGTGGCGCGGCACCGCCGTCCTGGAGATCAAGTCCGGAAAGCTCATGGCCCAGCGCGGTGAGAACCTGCCGCTGACGGCCATCGACCGTACGACGCTCACCGGCGAGAACGGCCTCGCCCCGCGCATGGTCCGCCTGGCGAACGGCGAGACCCGCCTCCTCACCCTGGGTGTGCTGTCCTGGCCCGGCAAGCCCCAGCAGCTGCTGGTCGCCTCCAGCAGCCTGAAGTTCCCGGGCGTCAGCCTCGGCAAGTTCCGCGCCATCGCGGTCGTCGACTCCTCGGGCCAGATCCTCAGCAGCGACGGCGCCGACCCGGACCAGGCCGACAGCGAAGAGACCAAGGGCGCCGCCAAGCAGTCCAAGAAGCAGCTCGCGAAGTTCGCCAAGACCGCCGCCCGCAAGGCCGAGCAGCACCCGCTGAAGACCAAGGAGCCCGGCGCCGGCGGCTTCCCCGGCGTCAGCGGCAGCCTGCTGGGCGACTCCCGCAGCGGTGAGCGCTCCGTGGCCGGCTACGCCACCCTGGCGGGCGCCATCCCCGGTGAGGGCACCGCCGCCACCGCCCTCGGCCTGACCGTGGTCTCCAGCGTCGAGGTCACGGAGAGCTCCGAGACCGCCGTCGTCGACCCGTTCTTCGGCATCGCCGCGGCCGGCGCGCTGCTGGTCATCGGCGCCATCGCCCTCGCGGTGCTCGTCGGCACCGTGCAGAAGCCGCTGCTCCAGCTGTTCCTGGAGAGCCGCCGCCTCAGCCGCGGCGACCTGACCCGCCCGGTCACGCTCCCGAAGTACGGCGAGGCCTCCCGCATCGGTGCCGCCCTGGAGCTGCTCCGCCGGCAGCTGCTCGGCGAGCCGGTCGAGGAGCAGGAGGGCAGCGCCCCCGAGCGCGGCCGCCGCGGCAGGATCGGCATGCGGGCGCTCATCGGCGTGTGCGCCGCGCTGCTGCTCGTGTGGTCGGCCCCGCTGGTGCTGCTCATCAACCGCGCCGACGACACCGTCAAGGTGCCCTCGGCCATCGTCAGCGACCAGCGCGAGCGCACCGACACGCTGGCCGACCGGGTCCGGCGGGCCCTCAACGAGGGACACGCCGACCTCACCTCGGTCGCCTCGATGCTCAACGCGGACACCACGCCCAACGAGATGGCCCAGGTCCTCGAGCGCACCCGCACCGAGCACACCCGCTACGAGTCGCTGTACGTGCTCCAGGCCGACGGCACCGTCACGGCCAAGGCCGGCTCCGAGCCGCACCACCCCAAGGGCAAGGGCCCCGAGAACGCCCCGGTCGTGCTGCGCGAGGCCGACAACAAGCCGGTCGTCACCGAGTACGCCGAGGCCCCCGGCCTCAAGGGCGCCGCGGTGGTCGGCGAGCTGAAGATCAGCTTCCTGAACGGCCTGCTGAAGCGCCCCGGACTCGGCGAGATCCGGGTCGTGGACGGCAAGCAGCGCATCGTGGCCAGCAGCAGCGGCTACCGCGCCTTCCAGGAGCTTCCGGACGACAAGCTCAAGGCGCTCGTCACGGCCGCCAACCAGAAGTCCGGCAAGGGCCCGCACGCCAGCAGCGTGGTGCACCGCGACGGCGACGGCGTCGGCATCGCGGCTGCGGCCCCGTTCAACGGCGGCGGCGCGGCCAAGCCGCTCAACTGGACCGTCGTCAGCTGGCAGAACGCCAAGGGCCTGGCGATCCCCGAGTACAACCTGCAGAACCGCACCGTTCTCGCCGGTCTCCTCGGCCTGACCGCCGTCGCCGCCTGCCTCGGCTGGATGCACATCATCGTCGTCCGCCCGCTGCGCCAGCTCGCCCAGCGCGCCGAGGCCCTGGCCGACGGCGACCGCCGGACCGTCCTCTTCCCGACCCACCACGACGAGGTCGGCGCCGTCACCCGCAGCCTGGAGGTCATCAGGCAGCAGCTCGTGGAGCTGAAGAAGCGGGAAGCCAGTGGAAGTGCCGGAAGGGCCGGCAAGGCCACTCCGGCCGGAAGGAACTGAACCGCCGTGCTCTTCCTCTACGTCGTGCTCCTGATCTGCTGCGCGATCATGCTGGTCGCCGGCATCATCGAGCAGCGGCGGCACTTCGCCAACCTGAACGAGATCCCCACCCGGGTGCTGGTCAACGGCATCCGCGGCAAGAGCTCCATCACCCGCCTCGTCGCGGGCGCGCTCCGCGGCGGCGGGCTGGTGACGGTCGCCAAGACCACCGGCACCGCGGCCCGGTTCATCCACCCGGACGCCACCGAGGAGCCGGTCTACCGCAAGTTCGGCCTCGCCAACGTGGTCGAGCAGATCGGCATCGTGCGCCGTGCGGCCGCGTACCAGCCGGACGCCCTGGTGATGGAGTGCATGGCGGTCATGCCGCCCCTCCAGGAGCTCAACCAGCAGAAGCTGATCCAGTCCACCATCGGCGTGCTCTGCAACGTCCGTGAGGACCACGTCGCCGAGATGGGCCCGACCCTCGACGACATCGGCCGCTCGCTGTCCCGCTCGATGCCGCACGGCGGCATCTGCGTGACCGCCGAGAAGGAGCGCTTCCACGTCCTCCAGCAGGAGGCGGACGCCCGCGACTGCCAGCTGATCTACGCCGACCCGGACATGGTCACCGACGAGGAGCTGCGCGGCTTCTCCTGGTTCACCTTCAAGGAGAACGTCGCCATCGCCCTGGTCGTCGCCGACCTGCTGGGCATCGAGCGCCAGACCGCGCTCCAGGGCATGTACGACGCCCCGCCGGACCCGGGCGTGCTCTCCGTCGAGCGCTACATAGCCCCCGGCGACAAGAAGCTGCGCTTCGGCAACATCTTCGCGGCCAACGACCCCGAGTCGACCCTGATGAACATCCAGCAGCTGATCGACCTCGGCGCGATCAAGCGCCCGCTGAACGTGGTCATCAACTGCCGCCCCGACCGCGTCGAGCGCAACGGCCAGATGGGCCAGATCATCCCGGACATCAAGCCGGAGAAGGTCTTCGTCATCGGCCACCCGACCAAGTCGGCCATCGACGCCATCCCCTCCGAGTGGCGCGACCGGGCCGTCGACCTCGGCGGCGAGCGCGAGGGCGAGGAGTTCATGCACGAGCTCCTCGGCCACCTCGGCCCCGACTCCTCGCTCGTCTCCATCGGCAACATCCACGGCCAGGGCGAGATCCTCCTGGAGCACCTCGCCGAGCTGCCCAACTTCGAGGACGACGGCGACAGCGGCCCCGCCATGGGCGCCCCCGGCAGCGAGCCCGCCGCCCAGCACCCGCGCCACGACCAGACGATGGCGCTGTACATGAAGCACCTCGACCCGTACGCGAACCTGCCCGCCGCCGAGGAGGCGCGCCGGATGCAGGCCCCCGTACCGCATCCGCGCCAGCCGTACCCGTACCAGCAGCAGCCCCAGCAGCAGCAGTACGCACAGCAGCCGGTGCCGGTGCAGCACGTACGGCCGGTCCAGCAGCACCAGCCGCAGCCGACGATGCCCCAGCTGCCGCCCGGCCAGTCCCAGTACGGCCAGGAGCAGCAGCAGGGCTACGCCCAGGACCAGTACGCGCCCGACCAGTACGGGCAGCAGCGTCCGCCGGCCCCGTGGCCGCCGTTCCAGCAGCAGCAACAGCCCAACCCGAACCCGCAGCAGTGGCAGAGCCCAGGAGAGCCCCGTTGATCCCCGCCGTACTCACCCCCGAGATCGCCGCGATCGGCATCGCGCTGGGCCTGCTGTTCTCGCTCCTGTGCTACCTGACGACGAACCTCTCCCCGGGCGGCATGATCACCCCGGGCTGGCTCGCCCTCACGCTCATCGAGGACCTCCAGCGCGCCGCGCTGGTCGTCGGCGTCACCGTACTGACCTACGTCCTGACGCTGCTCACCCAGAAGTTCGTGATCCTGTACGGCAAGCGGCTGTTCGCCGCCGTCGTGCTCATCGGTGTGCTGCTGCAGGCCACCGTGGTGATCGTGCTGCAGATGGAGTTCCCGCTCCTGTACGCGAACCAGACCCTCGGCTTCATCGTGCCCGGCCTGATCGCCTACCAGCTGGTCCGCCAGCCCAAGGGCGCCACCCTGCTCGCCACCGGCTCCGCGACGCTCATGACGTACGTCGTGCTGACCGCCGGAATCCTGCTCGGTTTCATGCCCCACGTGTAAGGCTGGCGTCCGAACGCACACGCGTACGCCGCACACCCGCACCCGCCCGCCGTACCTGACCGATCCGCCCGGAGCGACCGATGGCCGAACTCAAGCCCAAGAAGAAGCGTCCCGTCCTGCATGCCGTCACGGTGGTCGCGCTGCTCGCCGGCAGCGCGTACTTCACCTTCGAACTGCGCAAGGACGAGCAGGAGAAGGCGCCCGCGATCGCGAGCGTGACCGACAGCGTGGACTCGTCCGGCAAGAGCTCCTCCACCGGCGAGCAGAAGTGGGAGCGGCTGAAGAACCCCGAGCGCTCCGTGCTGCGCGGCGGCGACGGCAACGTCATCGCCACCTTCACCGACGGCGCCCGCACCGCCACGCTCACCGGCCCCAGCCGCACCTTCTCCGAGCCGGCCACCACCAAGACCCGCGTGGTGACCACCGACTGGGTGCGGCTGATGCCGGAGCCGTGGGTCAGCGGTGCCGAGAAGGAGCAGTGGTTCAAGGAGTGGTTCACCAAGTACCAGGGCAGCGAGGAGGACGACCTCTTCGCCATGGCCTTCCAGTACGGTGACCAGGCCCCGGTGAAGAAGGACGCGGAGGGCATCCCGTACGCCGGCGACGCCTCCTTCGGCCCGATCAACCCCAACGGCTCGATCGGCAACGACTACCGCCTGGAGCAGTCGGACTTCTACGACTACCTCGGCATCCCGTACACCTTCCGTGACGGCACCACCATCCAGCAGGAAGCCAACCGCTACCGCTCGATGGACTGCTCCGGCTTCATCCGCACGCTCTTCGGCTACCGGGCCCGCTTCCCCCTGATGTCCTCGGACACCTCGGGCGACGGCCTGCCGCGCACCGCCAACGGCATGGCCCGCTCCAAGATCGGCGTCGACACCATCCCGCTGAAGGGCGTCTCCGCCGCCGGCCGGCCCAGCAACATCGACGTGCTGCAGCCGGGCGACCTGCTGTTCTTCAAGCTCGACGCGCGTACGGGCGAGCGCCTGGACCACACCGGCATGTACCTCGGCAACGACACCGAGGGCCACAAGATCTTCATATCCAGCCGTGAAGAGGCCAACGGCCCCACCATCGGCGACAAGGGCGGCACCTCCCGCCTGGACGGCAACGGCTACTACGCGAGCACCCTGCGCAGCGCCAAGCGCCTCTGAGCCCCGTCGGCGGCCCGGAACGCCCTACGGCGTCTCCGGGCCCGGCCCGGCGCCCGCGGCGCCCCTGAGCCCCGCCCAGCGCCCCTGAGCCCCGCTCAGCGCCCCTGAGCCCCGCTCAGCGGTCCGCTTCCACCCCGCCACCGCGGCCGGTTCCACCCGGCCCGGTGGCGGAGCCGTTTCCGAGCATCTCCTCGGGGCACGGCGTGCCGCGCGGCAGCCGGTACTTGGCCGCCAGCCGGTACTCGCCCGGCCGGGGCGCCAGCAGCACGGTCCACTCGTCGCCCACGGCGTCGCGCGGGGTGCTCATCAGGCACCCGGCGACGTTCTCGTACTCCTTCGGCTCCGTCCCCGCGGCCTGCGAGGCGGCCGTCTCCCTGGGCGCTTCGACTGCCTTGCCCCCGGCGTCGACGAGGCCCAGCCAGGGCGAGTACGGGACGCGCAGCAGCACCCGGCCGGCCCGGGCCACGTCGATGACCACCTCGCCGGCGTCCGCCCGGAGCACGGTGGCCGGCGGGTCGGCGAGCGGGGTCGGCGCGGACACCCGGAACAGCTGCCAGTTCGCGTCGCCCCAGACCTTCTCCAGGTAGGGCAGGCCCTGCCGGATCAGCGCGGCCTCGCGCTCGCCGCCCGAGTCCGGGGTGTCCTGCGGGAGGACCACCCAGTGGACGGCCCAGCGGTCCAGCCACTCGCGATAGTTCACGGCGTCGAGCGTGTCGTCGTAGAAGAGCGGATTGCGCTCCAGGTCGGCCTGCCGGTTCCAGCCGCGGGCCAGGTTCACGTACGGGGCGAGCGCCGAGGACTCGCGGTGGCTGCCGACCGGCACCACCTCGACCCGGCCGCGCTCGGCGCCGACCCGCTGCAGCCGGTCGACCAGTGGGGACAGCTCGCGCGCCCAGGCGGCCTTGGGCGTGGTCCGCACGATGTCGCTGACGCTGTTGACCGCGATCCAGGAGTTGAGGCCGGCGAAGGCCAGCAGCAGCGCGTACCAGCGCCGGCTGCGCGGGGCCGCGTACGGCAGGGCCGCGAGCAGCACGACCCCCGCGAACAGCATCGCGAAACGGGTGACGTTGGAGCCGATCTGCGAGTCGACCAGCCAGCAGAGCAGCACTCCGAGGGCGTACACGGCCGCCGCCACCCGCACGGTCTTCCAGTCCCGCGGTACGAGGAGGAAGACCAGCGCGCCGAAGAGGAAGGGCAGCGTGGCCGAGCCGAGGGACAGCGGCTGCGTGCCGGAGAAGGGGAACAGCCAGGCGGAGAGGCCGACCACGACGACCGGCGGGAGCCCGATCGCGTACGCGCCGGGGCGCCGCCCGCTGAGGAACAGCGCGGCGGCGACGACGCCGAGGAAGAGGCCGGCGACCGGGCTCGCGGCGGTGGCGAGTCCGGC
Organism: Streptomyces sp. NPDC101118; assembly: GCF_044759445.1. Taxonomy (NCBI): domain Bacteria; kingdom Bacillati; phylum Actinomycetota; class Actinomycetes; order Kitasatosporales; family Streptomycetaceae; genus Streptomyces; species Streptomyces sp. NPDC101118. The sequence continues at coordinate 283,291 of NZ_JBIVZG010000006.1, forward strand.
CAGCGGGGCGGCCGCGGCGGCCTTGCCCCAGCGGTTGCGGCTCCACTTGCGGGGCCAGCAGAAGACGGCGGCGACCGCGCCGAGCGCGAACATCACGCCGAGGCCGAAGGTGACGCGGCCCGACAGGGCGTTGCAGAACAGCGCGAACACACCGGCCAGCGCGGGTGGCAGGGGGTTGCGGACGGCACCGCGGCAGCGGCACAGGACGAGGGTCAGCAGGCCCGCGGAGACCGTGCCGGCCGCCATCATCGTCGTACGGACGCCCAGCAGGGACATCAGGTACGGGGAGACCACGCTGTAGGAGACCGGGTGCATCCCGCCGTACCAGGCGAGGTTGTACGCGGAGTCGGGGTGGCGGCCCACGAACTCGGCCCAGGCGTCCTGGGCGGCCAGGTCCCCGCCGCTGTTGGCGAGGGCGAAGAACCAGACCACGTGCAGGACGGCGGCCAGCGCGGTCGTGAAGGCGACCGGATGGCGGCGCGGCAGGCCGGCGAGTCCAGGCCGCCCGGCCCCGGGGTCCGGGGCGGCGGCGCGGGACGGGGCGGCATCCTGCCGCTCGGCGGTCGTCACTGCGCCTCTCCCCTGGTCGAACGTGTGCCTTCCCGGTCGGAGGCTAGACGCGGTACGGCGCCCCGGGGTTGACCGGGGCGCCGTATCGCGCTCATCTCTCGGACCGCATGGTGGTGCGGAGGCTCAGCCGACGCGGGTGAGCTTGGCGCCGAAGCCGGGCTCGGCGAGCTCGCTCTGGAGCGCGACCGGGACCTTGACCTGGCTGGCGCCCTCACCGACGGTCAGCGTGCCGATCTCGGAGCCGGCGGTGGCCGAGTGCGGGAGCTTGGTGCCGCCGTCGGAGAGCACGATGTCGACGGTGATCGACGGCCAGCCGACCGCCTCCACGTCGGCGGTGGCGACGACCGGGGTGCGGCCGCCGAGGCCGTCGTCCACGTACCCGACGACGTCGCCCTTCTTGACGACCTTCGCGTTCTCCAGCATGTCCTGGGTGGCCAGCATCAGCTTCTTGCTGGCCGCGATGGCGTCGTCGAGGATGCGCGAGGTGTGCATCGAGAGCACCGCGCCGACGATCAGCTGGTCGGTGCCGCCGACCATCTTGTGGGCGGCGAAGAGCAGGTTGCCGCCGGCGGCCGTGGTGGAGCCGGTCTTGATGCCGAGCGCGCCGTTGTAGGGGACGAGGTCGTTCCAGTTGCGCCACCGCTTGCCCGAGGGGTCCTCCCAGTAGGGCAGCTTGGTGATGTCCATCAGGGCCTTGTTCTCGACCAGCTTCAGGCCCAGCTTCACCTGGTCCTCGGCGGTGCTGACGGTGGTCGCGTCCAGGCCCGACGGGTCGGTGTAGGTGGTGTTGTTCATGCCGAGTTCCTTGGCGGTGTCGTTCATCTTCTTGACGAACGCCTCCTGGGAACCGGCGTCCCAGCGCGCGAGGAGCCGGGCGATGTTGTTGGCCGACGGGATCATGAGGGCGGCGATCGCGTCGTACTCCGAGATCTTGTCGCCCGCCTTGACGGTGTTGAGGGTGGACTCGTTGTCGGACTTGTCCTTGCCGCCCTCGTCCTCCGCGGCCTGGTCGATGTCGATCATCGGACCCTTTTCCCCCCTCTTGAGGGGGTGGTCGCGCAGGACGATGTACGCCGTCATGGACTTGGTGACGGACGCGATCGGCACCGGCTTCTGCTCGCCGTGGGAGCCGACGGTGCCGAGTCCGGCGGCCGCCATGAAGGCCTGGGTGCGCGGCTGCTCGGGCCAGGGAAGGTTCGGCTTCTCACCTGCGAACGAGTACGTCTTGTCGGCGGTCATGACGAGGTGCGGGTCCGGCAGGGGCCGGACGAGCTGCACGACGGCGAAGATCACGCCGAGCAGGACCACGAGCGGGGTCCAGATCTTGAACCGCCGCACGGCGGTGCGGAGGGGGCTCGGGGGCGGCGGGGGGTTGTTCGTCAGCTCGGCGAGCATGTCGAGCGGGGGCCTGGGCGGCAGCGGCTGCTGCTTGGTCCGCTCGGCCTCTTCCCGGAGCGGGACGAAGGTGCCGGCCGGCCGGACGCCGGGGCCCTGGGGGCCGGGGGCGGTGGTGGCGGGGGTGGTGGCGCCGGGGGCCTGGCCGGCCGGGCTCTGGCCCGCCGCCGGGGGCTTGGGCGCGCCGGGGCCCGTGGTGGGGGCCTTGGGGGCCGTGGGTGCCGCTGCGGAGGCGGCCGGCGCCTTGGGCGCACCGGGGCCGGCGGTGCCGGTGGCGGGGGCCTTGGGAACGCCCGGGCCGGCAGTGCCGGCGGCCGGGGGCTTGGGGGCGCCGGGGCCGGCGGGACCGGCCTGGTCCGCGGCCGGGATCTTGGGTACGCGGAAGACGGCCGTGCGCTCGACGTCGTCGGCGGGCGCCTTCGGGGTGCCGGGACCCGCGGCCGGGGCCTTCGGCGCGGCAGCGCCGGCGGCCGGGGTCCCCTCGGCGACCGGCGGCTTCGGCATACGGAAGACGGCCGTGCGCTCGACGTCGTCGGCCGGGGCCTTCGGGGCACCGGCACCGGCGGCGGGCGGCTTCGGGGCGGCGGAGCCGGCGGCCGGGGCCTTCGGGGCCGCGGAGCCGGCGGCCGGGGCCTCGTCGGCGACCGGCGGCTTGGGCATCCGGAAGACGGCCGTCCGCTCGACGTCGTCGGCCGGGGCCTTCGGGGCGCCGGGACCGGCGGCCCGGGCCTTCGGCGCGGCGGAGCCGGAGCCCGCGGAGGAACCGGTGTCGGCGGAGGAACCGGTGTCGGCGGAGCCGGCTGCCGGGGCCTCGGCAGCGGCGGACGCCTCGGGCGCGCGGCTCGCCGCGGGGGACTTCGGGGAACCCGCGGCCGGGGCCTTCGGATTCGCGTTCGCATCGTCTTCGTCGGCGGTGCGGGACACCCAGGCGGACACGGCGGAGCGCAGCTCGTCGTCGGCGCTGCGGCCGCCCTGGCCGGGTACGACGCGGGGGTCGGCGGCGCCGTTGCCGGTCGCGGCGGGAGGCGTACGGCGGGCCGGGCGCGCGAAGGCGTCGAAGCTGTCGCCGCCGCCCGTGCGCGGGGCGGGCGAGCTGGCGGGGCCGGATCCAGAAGCGGAACCGGAACCAGCACCGGAGGCCGGGGTGGACGCGGAAGCGTCCGACCGCTCCCGGCCGTCAACCGGGCCGGTCTCGCCGTCACCCTTCCGGCCGGTGGCGGACGCCCCTCGTTCGGCGGAACCGGAAGCGGAACCGTCCCGGGAGCGGGAGGGGAGGCCGGCCTCGTCCGGCGTCGCCGCGGAGTCACGCGGGCCGGCGGCGCCCCCGGCGGGACCGTCCGCGGCGTCACGAGAGGCCGTGGAGGCGGCCTCAGGGGCCTCGGAGCCGGTGGCTGCGGACCCGGCGCCACGGACCGGAGCGGAACCCGCAGCCGCGGACTTGGCGGCCTCGCGGGACAGCCGGTCGAGCGCAGAACCGGAACCGGCGGAGGACGACTCCGAGCCGCCGGCGGCTCGGGACAGGCGGTCCAGCGCAGAACCGGAACCGGCGTCGAGGGAGGCGCCGGACGCGACCCGGCCGCGGGGCTCCTCGGTCGAGCCGGCCCTCTTCGGCCGGGCGTCCCCGGACGCGGCGGAGGAGGACTCCGAGCCGGTGGCGGCGCGGGACCCACCGGCGGCGACCGCTGCGGGAGCGTCCTCCGCGACCGGGCCGGACGCGCCCGGCCCTGCGGGCTCCGCGTCGGCGGAACGGGAACCGTCACCCTCCGAACCGGCGGCGCCGGAAGCGGCGTTCCCGGACGCGGCAGAACCCGTACCGGCGTCCGAGCCCGAACCGGCAGCGCCGGACGACTTCGGCCCGGCACCCTCCGGAGCGGCATCCCCGGCCCCCGCGGGAGCCGAACCGGCGTCCCCGGACCCGGCGGGAGCCGAACCGGCCTCCCCGGAACCGGCGGAGCCGGAGGCGGCGTCCTCGCCCGTGGCGGGCCGGCGGAAGACGGAGAGTCGGGGGTCGCGGTCCTCAGGACCGTTCGCCGTCCCCGACGAACCTTGCTGTACCGACTTGTCGGGGGACTCGCCCGCCACCAGTTCCTCCTCGCTCGCTGTCCGGCTGTCCGAACCGCTAACAGTGTCCCGTCTCGGGGCCATCGCCCCCGGCCTAGACGAGAACGACATAAGTGCCGGTTCCCGTCCAAAGCGGCCAGGCACTCTCGACAGATGAATGTGAGAGGGGTCACCCTGTCATTCATCCACGCGGGGAGGCATGGATGGGCAGGAGCCGCAGAACACTTCCGGAGGAGCTTCTGCTGCTCGCTTTGGACCCGGCCACGGGTACCACGGCGCAGCCGCAGTCGCTCGACCTCGGCCTTGCCGGGGCCCAGCTAGTAGAGCTGGCTCTGGCAGGACGGATAGCCCCAGACGGGGATCGTATCGCCGTGGTGATGCCACGGCCGACAGGAGATCCGACGTTGGACTCCGCACTGGAACTGCTGCGCAGACGCGGCAGTCCGGTCCGGGCCGTCCACTGGATCGGCGGACCCCGGCTGGGGCTCCGCCAGGTTTACCTCGCTCATCTGGAGCGTTGCGGCATGGTGCATGCCGTGGCCGGCCAGATGTGCGGGGTGCTGCCGACGACTCGCTACCAGGCGACGGACACGGCCATCAGCCGGGAGATCAGGGCCCGGCTGGACAGTGCGATCCGCACCGGTGTACCGCCGGACCCGCGGACCGCGGCGCTCGCCGCCCTGGCCCACGCGGTCGGCCTCGGCAAGCACCTGTACCCCGGCAACGAGGGGCGTTCGTCCAGGTCCCGGCTGCGGGACCTGATCAGGCACGACCCCATGGGCGGCCTCGTGGCACACGCCGTGATGGACGTTCAGAACGGCGTGGCCGCGCAGCCGCGCCGCGCCCAGGCGCAGGCCCCCGGACGTCCGGCCGCAACGGCTGCCGGCGTACCGATGCAGCCGCGCCGCGGGGCGACCGCGATGGCGAGGGCCGTCGCGACGCGCTGACCCACACCCGGTGCGGGGTGGCGGGGCCGGGGAACCGGTCCCGCCACCCCGCGCGTCTGCATTCCTCCCGCTTTCCCAGCGGCAACGCGCCTTTCGGTGGCAGTCTGCTCATCGGCGGATACGCAGAGAGACCGCTGAAGCACCACAAGCAGACCGCAACTGATGAACAGACAGACCGGAGGTGCCGTTCCCGTGGCGACCAATGTCAATCCCACCGTCCGACGCCGCCGACTGGGCATGGAGCTCCGCAAGCTCCGCGAGGACAAGGGCATGACGGCCGAGCAGGTCGCCGAACGCCTCCTCGTCTCCCAGTCGAAGATCAGCCGTCTGGAGAACGGCCGTCGCTCCATCAGCCAGCGCGACGTCCGCGACCTGTGCGAGGTCTACGACGTCGACGACCGGCGGCTGGTCGACTCGCTGATGCAGATGGCCAAGGACTCGCGCCAGCAGGGCTGGTGGCACGCGTTCGGCGACATCCCGTACAGCGTGTACATCGGGCTGGAGACGGACGCCGCGTCGCTGCGCGTGTACGAGCCCCAGATCATCCCGGGCCTGCTCCAGACCCAGGAGTACGCCGCGGCCATCATCCGCGGGGCGCTGCCGGAAACCGCGCAGCAGGACATCGAGAAACGCGTGCAGGTCCGTATCCGACGGCAGGAACGTGTCTCCGAGACCGAAAGCGACAACGAACGCGGCCCCTTGCGCCTCTGGGCGGTCATCGACGAAGCCGCGCTGCGCCGGCGGGTCGGGGACACCACGGTGATGATCCGGCAGCTGGAGCACCTGATACGGCAGTCCGAGCTGCCGCACGTGACCGTCCAGGTAATGCCGTTCAGCATGGGCGCGCATCCGGGCGTGAACGGTCAGTACGCGATTCTGGAATTTCCGGATGCTTCGGATTCGACCGTCGTCTACATCGAAGGCGTCACGAGCGACCTGTATCTGGAGAAGGCCAACGACGTGCAGCGCTACAGCGTCATGTACGAGCACCTGCGCGCCCAGGCACTGAATGTCGAGCAGACCCGGGATTTCATCGCCGGGGTCATCGAGGAGCATGCCAAGGACAGCTAGCGGTAATTGCGGGGTAAAACGGGCGGAAAGCGGGCGAACGCCGGGCGTGAGCCGGGTGTGCGCCGGAAAGCGCCGCACCGTACACCGTGACGGCCCGACCATGGAAGTCCCCACTGGAATATGCCATCCGGTCGAGTGAAAGGTCTCTTCACCCGGGCGGCCTTGCGAGTAGCGTCGATCACGCCAATCAAGAACAGGTTGGCGCCACATCAACGAAACCCGCTAGACCGGAGCGAACATGGCTATTCTTCAGGGCGCCACGGATGCCTGGACGAAGTCCTCGTATTCCGCTGGAAACGGCGCGTGCGTCGAGGTGAAGTCCCCCGCCGTGAGCGAGATCGCGGTGCAGGACTCGAAGGTGCAGGAGGGTCCGTTCCTGACCTTCGCCCCGACCTCGTGGACCTCCTTCGTCGCCGGCGTGACCCGGGGCCCGCTTGGGCACCTCGGCTGAACGTCCGGGAGCACACCCATACGACCGCCAGCCGCGCGGTACTGACAGAGCCCTCTCGACTGGCCCGCCGTCCCGGCCGAGGGGGCTCGGCCGCGTCCCGGCCGCCCGTGATGCGGGGCGGCCAGGACGGTCCGCGCACCGGCACAGCCGGTCCGGGTGCGTCAGCCGGTCCGTGCAGGTCAGCCCGGCCGGTCGACGTACGTCAGCGCAGCTGGTCGACGTACCGGTCGGTGCCCGGCAGTGTCGGGATGAACGGCGCGACCAGCTCGACCCGCCCCAGGCCCGCCTCGGCGACCTCCGCGTCCAGGCCGAGGAAACGGTCCGCCCACACCTCGCGCGGATCGGCCTCCAGGAACCACAGCAGCGTCAGCCGGGTGTCCACGCCCTCGACCTGCTTGACGTAGGTCATCCGGTCCCCCGGCAGCGGGGTCGGCCGGAAGACCGTCACCATCGCCGCCGGCCCGCCGGCCAGCCGCCGCGGCAGCTGCTTCGTGCGCAGCCAGGTCAGCAGCTCGGCCCGCTGCCCGGGCCCCTCGGCGTCGACGACCTGGACGACCAGCCCCGCGTACGGGTGGTCCAGTGCGTGGAAGTCCCGCGGCCCGGCCGCCCCGTCCCGGTAGACCGTCGTCTCGTGGTCCTGGAAGGACGTGAAGACGTGGGTGCGGTCCTGGTAGACCCGGCCGTCGACGTTCAGCCGCTTGTTGATGCCGACGGTCCACTTCATGTGCTCGTCGTACCGGCCGTCCGTGATCCAGTACGTGGAGATGTAGCACCCGGCGGTCACCGGCTGGGCCACCGCCGACTTCTCCGGGTAGCGCAGCTCCTGGAGCTCCCTGGTCGCGACCCAGCGCCGGCCCGCGTACATCCAGGGCATGGCCATCGCGCCCGCGATGTAGTGGTCGTCCTCGTACCAGCGGTTGTACGCGTACTCGTGTCCCGGGTGCGGCTCGACCATGGTGATCAGCGCGTGCCCCGGGTGCACCCCGTACGGGCCCACGGCGGCCAGCTCGGCGTAGTCCTGGGCCCGGGTGTCCTGTGGTGTGTGCTCGGTGTTCGCCATGCCGAACGGTGTAGCTGATGCGACGTCAGATGGGGAGCCCTGCGGCAGGAGCGGACACGGAGGCCCGGCTGTCCGGAGCGCCGTGACGGCGTACGGACAATGTGCCGATCCGGCGACAGGCGACCCCCGGCCGCAACTGCCCCTCCTCCCCCGCGCCTCCCCGCTGGTGGCCGGACCGCTCCCGGCCGGACCGCCCACCGGAAGGGAACCCAGCTCATGCGTAAGGGATTTCTGCGCGCCATCGCCGCGGCCGCCGCGCTCCTCACCGGCGCCCTGACCCTGTCCGCCACCCCCGCCCAGGCCGACACCGCCGCCGGCTTCGGGGACTGCGCGGCGGGCAACTTCTGCGCCTGGACGAACGAGGCCGCCACGGGCTCCCGCCTCCAGACCCGCGCGGACACGCCCTGGCTGGGCTCCACGTACGACAACCGCATCCGTTCCTTCACCAACCGGACCTCGATGGTCGCCTGCCTGTACGACGGGCGGAACTACACGATCACGACCGGTCCGGCCGGCAGCTACCAGGTGGTCAGACCCCACTCCGCGGGCACCGGCTACAGCGGCACTGCGCACACCGACAAGAGCTCGCTGAAGTTCGTCCGCACCGCCCGCGAGTGCACCCTGCCCCCGTACCCCTTCTGGTGGGACGAGGCCAACCCCACGGCGGCCGGCTTCGGCGACCTGAACGGGGACCGCCGCTCCGACGTGCTGGTACGCGACGAGACCGGCGCCCTGTGGTTCGTCTCGGGCAACGGCAGCGCCTTCCTGGCCGGCACGCACGGGTGGAACGGCATGAACGCCCTCACCCGGCACGGCGACTTCTCCCGCGACGGCCGCGAGGACCTGATCGCCCGCGAACGGTCCACCGGAAAGCTGTACCTCTACCCCGGCACCGGGGACGGCGACTTCCTCCCGCGCCGCGTGCTCGGCAGCATCGGGTGGAACTCCATGTCCCTGATCACCGCCTTCGGCGACCTGACGGGCGACGGGCGGAACGACCTGATCGCCCGCGAGACCGCCACCGGCAAGCTCTGGCTCTACCCCGGCACCTCCACCGGCGGGCTCGGCACCCGCCGCCTGATCGGCGGCAGCGGCTGGGGCGCGATGAACGCCCTGGTGGGTGCCGGCGACCTGACCGGCGACCGCAAGCCCGACCTGCTGGCCCGTGAGGCGGCCACCGGCAGGCTGTGGCTGTACCCGGGCGGCTCCTCGGCCCTCTCACCGCGCCGCCTGATCGGCAGCGGGGGCTGGAACTCCATGTCGTCGATCATCGCCAACGGCGACATCACGGGCGACGGCAAGCTCGACATCGCCACGGTCACCACGGGCGGCAACCTCATGCGCTACCCGGGCCGCGGCGACGGGACCCTCGCTCCGGGCTACGTCTCCGACCGGACGTGGTGGGGCCTCAACGGGGCTTTCTAGCAAGGGAGTCCAGGGGGCGAACAAATAGGTGTCGACTACACCCTTCTCCGCTAGGGTGTGGCCACCCGCCGGACCGTCCCGCCAGACGGTCCACCCGTCCGCCCGGCCGCCCGCCCCGAGGAGCCCCCATGCGCCGCACCGCCGCCGCCCCGCCCGCGTTCGCCGCCCGCGCGACTTCGGTCGCCTCCTCGCCGGTACGGGAGATCCTCGCGCTCACCGAGCGCCCCGGGGTGATCTCGTTCGCGGGCGGCCTGCCGGCGCCCGAGCTGTTCGACGCGGAGGGCCTCCGGGCGGCGTACGACGCGGCGTTCGCCGACAGCGCGGCCCGCGCCCTCCAGTACTCGACCACGGAGGGCGCGCCGGAGCTGCGGACCGCGGTGGCGGCCCGGGCCACCGGCCGGGGCCTGCCCACCGGCCCCGACGACGTACTCATCACCACCGGCTCGCAGCAGGCCCTCACCCTGATCGCGGCCACCCTGCTGGAGCCGGGCGACACGGTCCTGGTCGAGAACCCGACCTACCTCGCGGCCCTCCAGTGCTTCGGGCTGGCCGGCGCCCGCGTGGTCCCCGTCCCCTGCGACGAGGACGGCCTCGACCCGGCCGCCCTGGAGGAGCTGGTGCTCCGGGAGCGCCCGAAGATGCTCTACACGATCCCGACCTTCCAGAACCCCACCGGCCGCACCCTCCCGGCCGCACGGCGGCGGGCGGTGGCGGAGACCGCCGCCCGGCTGGGCCTCTGGCTGGTCGAGGACGACCCGTACGGCGAACTCCGGTACGAGGGCCAGCACGTGCCCTGGATCGCCGCGCACCCGGGCGCGGAGGACCGTACGGCCCTGCTGGGCAGCTTCTCGAAGGTGATGGCCCCCGGGCTGCGGCTGGGCTGGCTGCGCGCCCCGGCGTCGCTGCGGCGGGCGGCGGTCACGGCGAAGCAGGCGGCCGACCTGCACACGTCGACGGTGGACCAGATAGCGGCGGCCCGCTACCTGGCGGCAACGGACCTCACCACCCACCTGAGCACGGTCCGCACCGCCTACCGCGCCCGCCGCGACGCCCTCCTGGCCGGCCTGCCGAACGCCCTCCCCGAGGGCTCGACGTGGAACCACCCCGAGGGCGGCATGTTCCTCTGGGCCCGCCTTCCGGAGGGCCGCGACGCAACCGCCCTCCTGAAGTCGGCGGTGGCGCACGACGTCGCGTACGTCCCCGGCGCCCCCTTCTTCGCCACGTCCCCGGACCAGTCCACCCTCCGCCTCTCCTTCACGACCCACACGCCGGAGGAGATCGCGGAGGGCCTCCACCGCCTGAGCACGGTCCTGAAATCCGCATAGCCCCCCGTCACGCGCTTCACGCCCCGCCGCGTTTCAGACAAGATCACGCGATTCCTACACCCCCCACCGTCGGGCGAATCGGCGAAATCCTGCGCAAGTCACCCGGCCACCACGTGCGGGACCAGTCGCTCCACTTTCAGCCCCCAGCAACGCGCGGCATATGCCCCCTACGCTCGAAAGTGCGTTGTGAACAACCGTTCACGCACTTCAAGGGAGGGCTTGAGAGATGAAGAAGTGGATTGCCGGGACGGTGCTGACGGGCGTGGCACTCCTGGGGGCTTCGCCGGCCTTCGCCCTGAGCGCTTGGTCGCCGTCGGCAAAGGCGTATGCGGAAACGTTCTCGCGTGACACCGCGGTCTCGCTCACGATCAAGACGAGCCAGAAGGCGCACACCGACTACTACCGGGAGACGGACCCGTCCGACCCCTACCACCTGTGGAACAAGGGTGCCAAGGGTTCGACCACGACCAGCGGTTACGGCGGCAAGATCACCCAGCTGCGAGCCTGCAACTGGATCCCTGACAACGACGACGAGTGCAGCCGCTACTACCGCTGATCTCGCGTTCCCAGCCCGCCGCACTGACCTGGCGGTCAAGTGCACGCGCTGATGCTCGGGCGTGGGCCGGGGAGCGCGCGGGACGCGCGTGCCTCCCCGGCACGTCCCGGGACGTGCAATTGCTGCGCCGCTTCGGAGAGACATCGAGGGGAAGCCAGGTGAGGGAGGACGGCATGGGTGGGGCGGGCTCGGAGGCCGTGCTCGACATACGGGGGCTGCGGTATGCGGTGGGCGGCAGGACGCTGCTCGACGGGGTCGGGCTTCGGGTGGCGGGCGGGGAATCCGTGGCGGTCATCGGTCCGAGCGGAAGTGGCAAGAGCACGTTGCTCGGATGTGCGCTGGGTCTCGTACGGCCCTCCGGCGGGAGCGTCCGCGTGGCGGGCGCCGACATCACCACGATGCGCGCCCGCGCGCTGGAGCGGCACCGGAGCCGGCACCTGGGCGTGGTCTTCCAGTCCGGCGAACTGCTGCCGGAACTGACGCCCGTGGAGAACGTCGCCTTGGCCGCCTTGCTGGCGGGCAGGCGACCCGGCCCCGCCTACGAGGAGGCCGGGCGGCTCCTCGCCGAACTCGGCGTACCCGCCTCCGAGATCGCCACCGCGCACCTGTCTGGCGGCGAACGGCAGCGGACCGCCCTCGCCCGGGCCCTGGTCAACGAACCCTCGGTGCTCCTGGCGGACGAGCCGACCGGCGCGCTGGACGCGGCCGCCCGGGACACCGTGTGCGACCTGCTGTTCGGGCTCCCCCGCCGCCGCGGCTGCGCACTGGTCGTCGTCACCCACGACGCCGAGGTCGCGGGCCGCGCGGACCGCACGTTCGAGCTGAGCCGGGCCCACCTCGTGCCGCGGCCCGCGAGGAGCAGGGCGTGACACGGCTCCCCCTCTCCTCACCGGCCTCGCTCTCCGGACAGCTCCTGCGGATGGGGCGGGCCGCGCGGCGGTCGGCCGACGGCCGCCTCCGCACCGTCGCGCTGCTCACCGCGGCCGCCGTAGTGGCGCTCGGGCTGTCGGCCGTCGCGGCGGTCTGCGCCGCGTACGACGGGATGGAGCAGCGCACCGCATCGCGCAGCATCCAGTTCCGGTCCGCCTTCCCGGACCGGCCCGCAACCGCCCTCGCCCGCAACGACTTCGACGAGGCGGAAGGGCGCCAGTACAGCCTCGTGTACGTCCGGCCGCTCGCCCCCGGCGTCCCGCCGCCCCCCGGCGTGGACCGGTGGCCCGCGCCGGGTGAGGCAGTGCTCTCCGCCGCCCTGGCACGGGCCCTGCGCGACGAGGGCGCCCCTGAGCGGCTGGGAAGGGTGGTGGGCACCATCCACCCCGCCGGGCTGGCCAGTCCGGGCGAGCGGTACGCGTACGTGAACCCGACCGACCGCCAGCTGGACGGCGCGGACTTCGGCGAGGTGACAGGCTTCGGCGGAGAGCGGGGCCTGCCCATGGGCGACCTCCTGTTCGTGTCCGACCGCGGCAAGCTGCTCACCGGGCTCTACCTCGTGCTCCTGCCCGCCGCCACCCTCGCCGTCGTCGCCGTCCGCATGGGCTCCGCGGCTCGGGACCGCCGCACGGCCCTGGTCGGCGCACTCGGCGGCGGTCCCTCCCGTCGCCTCCTCATGCACCTGGGAGAGTCGGGGCCGCCGGTCCTGCTGGGCGCCTGCCTCGGCACCCTGCCGGCCTGGGCGGCCATGCCCCTGGACGAGGTCCGGCTCCCCTGGATCGGCTACCACCTCTCCACGACCGACCTGCGGCACTGGTGGTGGGCGATCGTCCTGGCGGGCGCCGGGTCGGCGGCGGGACTGGTGCTCCTGGTGGCGGTGATGCACCGCGCCGGGGGCCGGACCGCGGCGCGGTCCCCCCGTTGGGCGGCCCATCGGGGGCACGCCCTGCGCTGGGCCGCGTACGCGTGCCCGGTGCTCCTCCTCGCCACCGTCCGCGGGCCGGCCCTGCTGGACCCGGCCGAGCACGCCGATCTGCGCATGCTGCTCTACAACGCCGGCGTGGTCGCGGTCCTGGCGACCCTCCCGTGCGCGGTGGCACTCGGCGCCTCCGCGCTGGGGCCGCGGCTGGCGGACTCCGCGCGGCGCAGGGGCGGTTCGGGGGCGCTGCTGGCGGGGCGGCACATCGCCGCCCATCCCGCCCAGGTCGCCAGGCTCGTGGCCGGTATGGGCATCGCCATGGTCCTCGTCAGCCAGATGCAGCTGAAGCACGCGCAGTTCGGCGAGAGCGCCCAGGCGGCGCAGGCCACCGCCCAACGCGTCGGCCGCACGGTCCTGCTCCTCCAGGCCGATCCGGGCAGACTGCCGCCCGGCCGGCTCGAAGGCTTCCTCCGGCAGCTCCCCTCCCCGGTCCGAACGCTGGCCCTGCGGAGCGAGGAGGGCTCGGATCCGGCACGGCGGGTCGTCGTACGGGGCGACTGCCAGGCACTGGGAGGCGTACGGCTCCCCTGTGCGGCCAAGGGGACCGCCCGCGGAGCTGCCCGCACGCCGGGAACGACCGTTCCGCTCACAGGTGCCGACCCTCGCGTGGTCGAGGCCGTGCGCTGGTCCGTCGGGGGAAGCGATCGGGTCGCGGTGGAGCAGGGCGGGGCTCTGACCCCGAACTGGCGCGAGGCGCCGCCGACCCTGGTCCTCACCACCTCGGACGGTGCCGACCTGCCGGTCGACCGGCTCAAGCGCCAACTGCGCGACACCCTGCCGCTGGCGGCGGTGACCGCCGAGCTGCCGGGCGAGTCCTGGCTGGTGGGGTCCCGCAACAGCGAGGCGCACAGCAGGTGGGTGACCTTCTTCGGCCTCCCCGGCACGCTGGTCGTCGCCCTCGCGATCGTCTTCGCGAACCTGGCGGAGTTCCTCCGCCTCAGCGGACTGGTCGCTCCCCTGAGCGTCCTGACCGGCTCCCGGAAGGTGCACTACACGACGGCGGCCTGGGCCCTGCTGGCACCGCTGCTGCTCACGGTGGTCGTGAGCGCCGTGGTCGCGTGGTGGCTGGCGGCTCCCCAAGAGAGTGCCGTCGACGGGATCGCGGTGTCCGGCGGCCTGCTCGCAGCCACCGCCGTGTCCCTGTCGGGGCTGGCCGTCCTCGCGTGGTGGTGCGGTGCCCGGGCGGCCGTCGGCCAGTCGGCCCGGTGGCGCCCGTACGGGGACGGGGACTGAGCCGTCCGGGACCACGTACCGGACGCGCGGCCCGGTGGGCGATCCCGGCTCACCCCCGTGATTTCCGGCCGCAACGGGTTCTTCCGGGCAAGAGTGCACGAGTGCCGCACACCCCCGTACCACCCATATTCGCAGGTCAGCCCTGGTCTAGACTCCGCCTGCTTCAGACGGCTCCGTGAGTAGCGCGGGGTCGGGGAGGTGAGATTCCGAGGGGGGAATCCTTGCTGAAACGATTCGGTACCGGGTGGCGGCGCAGATCGCGGCACTCCGCTGCCGCCACGCTCGCGGCCTTCGCCCTGGCCCTGACGACCGCCGTGACCGGCCCGGGCCTGACCGGCACGGCGTCCGCGGCGGTGGTGCGGCCGGACGGCGGCACGGGGATGGCGGCCAGCGGCACAGGACCCAAGGCCCCGCTTTCGTCGCCCAAGCCTTCGGCGACCACCGCGCCCACGGAGGGCGCCGGGGCGGCCCGGAAGACCACCGCCCGCGAGATCGCCTCGGCCGGCGCGGACCTGCCGGAGGCCTGCTCGGGGGCCATCACCCTGGGGACCACGTACCTCTGCGCCACCCGGCCGCCGGGCGGCAGCCGCTTCACGTTCGACCTCCCGAAGGCCACCGACCTGGTTTTCCTCCAGCTCGTCGGTCTGAACCACCAGGACCCGTACCAGCGGCTGACCGCTCCCGACGGCTCCGCCGTCGCCTGCACGCGCCCGCCGGGGAACGGGTACGGAGCCTGGCGCTGCCCGACCCACACCGCCGGCACCTACACCCTCGACGTCAGCGGCGACGAGGACAGCTCCGCCGGCTACTCCGTGGAGGCCTACGCCCTGCTCTCGGACCCGGCCTGCACGCAGATCACCGATGAGGACGTCTCCCTCGGTGCTCCGAACTCCTTCTCCGGTGCGTTGTCCGGCGGCTCGGCCGGCCATTGCTACGCGCTCCCGTTGGCAGCGGGAGACGTGCTGCGGACACATGTGTCCAAGTCGCAGGTGAATCTGTCCGTCAACGACGCCACGGGCAAGGAGGTCTGCACCACATACCCCGGCAGCGGGGGTGAGCAGATCGAGTGCCGACTGACCGGCGAGGCACCCTACCGGCTACTCGCGTACCAGATCTCCGGCGAGAGCGTCGACGCGTACAGCATCACCGCCGACCGGCTGTCCGATCCCGTCGGCTGCCCGGTCGTCACCCCACAGGCCTACGGCACGGTCCCGGACACCAGCTCCTTCACGCGCTGCCGGATCCTGCGCGTGCCGGCCACGGGCCCGTACCTCTACGGCCCGGTCCACACCGGCACCTCGGTCAACGGCGACCTCCGCAAGGCCGACGGCACCTCCGTGTGCACGCCGACCCTGCTCGCACCCTGCACCCTGACGGCCGGTGACTACACCTGGGCCCGGACCCTGAGGGACGAGAACCCGGACGCCTTCGGCATGTGGTTCCACGCCACCGACAGCGGCGAGGGCTGCACGGCGGTCCGCGACGACGGTTTCGCGTCCGGCCCGGTGACCGGCACCTTCAGCGCGCTCGGTCAGCGGCTGTGCCTCACCCTGCCGACCGCCGCCGGTCAGGGCGCACACCTCTTCAGCGCGCCCCCGGCGGACAGCACGCATCCGGACGTGGAGGTCTTCGACGCCAAGGGTGTCCAGCAGTGCCGCGCCGAGTACTCCCACGCCGTCTGCAAGCTGACCGGCACCGCCCCGTTCCGTGCGGTGGTGTCCGGGCTCGGACAGGGGAACGGCTACCGGCTCGTCATCCAGCGCACGAGCGAGACCGGCGGCTGCCTGCCCTGGTCGCAGACCTCCTGGGGTCCTTCCTCCGGGACGAAGGCACAGCTGACGGCGGACCGCCCGGCCACCTGTCTGGCCATCGGCGCCGACGCCCACTCCGTCGCGGAGATGTTCGACTACTCCAACACCGCGAACCGCAACACCGCGTACATCGAGGTGTACGACCGCGCCGGTGAGAAGGTCTGCGGCACGTCCTACTCCCTGACGACGACCACATGCGCCTTCAAGGCGGGCACCGCATACGCCGCGGTGCTGTTCGGCGCGGCCGACACGTACCGCCTGGTGCGGCGGGACGTCTCCGCCACCGCCAAGTGCGCGGCGCCCAAGTCGACCGCAGTCGGCGGCCCTTCGGTCGGGTACACCTTCACCACCAGCCTCGACAGCACCTGCCTGCACGTCAGCGGAGCCGCCGGGGACAAGTTCTGGTTCTCCGCGAGGACCAGCACCACCGACGACAGCGGCGCGATGCTGGGCGTCGTGGACAGCGCCGGCCGGATCGTGTGCTGGCAGTGGGGGGTCGCGTGCCGGCCCACCGGTTCGGCCGGCTACGTGGTCTTCGCACTGGCCTCCGGGTACGCGGGCAAGGCGATCCCGGCCCGGCTCGACACGTGGCGCGTCGGCACCTCGGCCGGCTGGGCCCCTGAGTGCACGGCCCACAAGGTGTCCGCGGAGGGCTTCTCCGCCCGCAGCGGTGTCCTGAGCGAATCCGGCACCGCCTACTGCGCGCAGGTCTCGATGAAGCCGCGGCAGGAGTTCAAGGTCTACGGCGCGGCGAGCGGCTACTCGAGGGACGTGCCGTGGGTGAGCGTGCTGGGGAACGACGGCTTCGGGAACAACGCCCCTTACGGCTGTTACGGCGAGAACATGGGCGAGTTCCGCTACCACTGCAGCGCCGGTTCCAGCACGTCGGGCGGCCAGGTGGTGATCGTGAGCCCGGACCGGTCCGCGATGCCTGTGGAATACACGATCCAGGGTGTCTGTCACTCCGGCTGCGCGGTTCCCCGCCAGCGGGCCGACGCGTCGTCGCTGAGCCTGAGCAGCGGAGCGGCGGGCACCTCCCACCTGGTTGTGCTGCGCGGCAAGAAGCTGACCCTGGGCACCGAGGTGGAACTCTCGTCCGGGAGCTGGCAGGGCAGCTATCGCATGGCGACTCCCGTGTCCGTCAACTCCGACGGCACCGAACTCACCGTGCGGCTGAGCACCCGCAGCACTCCTCCCGGCCGCTACGACCTGGTCCTCGACAACACCGGCTACACCTCCGGCGAGCGCTCCCCCGGCTACCTCCCGAACGCGTTCACGGTGACCGCCGCGCCGGCCGTCACCCGCGGCCGGTTCGTGCCGGTCACCCCGAAGCGGATCCTGGACACCCGGACCGGTACGGGCGCGCCGAAGGCGCGGCTGGGTGCGGGCGGGACCGTGAAGCTCAAGGTCGCGGGCGCGGGCGGCGTACCGGCCACGGGCGCCACCGCGGTGGTCGTGAACCTCACCGCCGTGGCGCCCACCGCCGATGGCCGCATCACCGCGTGGGCCGACGGCGCCACCCGCCCGGACACCACGGCCCTGAGCACCACGGCCGGGCAGACGACCACGACCACCGTGGTCGTCCCGGTCCGGAACGGGGCGGTGAACCTCCGCAACAGCACGGGTTACCTCGACCTGTTCGCCGAGGTCACGGGGTACTACACCACCAGCACGACCGCGGGCTCGAAGCTCACGACGGTCACCCCGAAGCGGATCCTGGACACCCGGGTCGGCACGGGCGCGCCGAAGGCCCGCGTGGGCGCGGGCGCGACCGTCAAGCTCAAGGTCGCGGGCGTGGGCGGCGTACCGGCCACGGGCGCCACCGCTGTGGTCGTGAACCTCACCGTCGTGAAGCCGACGACCAACGGCCACATCACGGCATGGGCCGACGGCACCACCCGTCCGAGCACCACGCACCTCACCTTCACCGGCGGTAGGACGAGCTCGAACAGCGTGACCGTCCCGGTCCGCAACGGCGTGATCGACCTGCGCAACAGCGCCGGCAGCGTGGACCTCGTCGCCGATGTCTCGGGCTACTACTCCGCCGACGGCTCGCGGTACACCCCCGCCGCCCCGGTGCGGCTGCTCAACACCTCGACGGGGCTGGGTGCCCGTCCGGGCGCGGTGGGCCCGGACCAGACGGTGAGCTTCCCCGTACGGGGAATGGCCGGCGTACCCGACGACGCGAAGGCGGTCACCCTCGCCGTCACGGTCGGCTCGCCGACCACGACCAGCTACGTGACGGTGGCCCCGCACGGCCGCACCTGGCCCGGGCTGGCGGCGCTCACGTACGGCACCGGCCGTGCGGCGACCAACCTGATCACGGTCCCGGTCACCGACGGCTGGGTCTCGCTCACCAACCACTCGGGGAGCGTCCAGCTGCGGGCCGACCTGATGGGCTGGTTCACCGGCTGACGCGCGCGTACGTGAGCGAGGGCCCCGGCCGCCACCAGGCGACCGGGGCCTCCGCGTCACCGTCACGGCGTCATGCGGCGGGGTTGCTTCCATCCGAGGGCGCGTCGTCCGGCTGGTCGCTTGAGCGCGACGTGAAGGCGAAGGACGAGCGGTCGCCGTCCAGGTCGATGGTCAGCGACGCGTCCAGGGCCTTGGCCAGGCGAGTCAGCAGGGGCAGCGTCGGCACGGAGTCGCCGCCCTCGATGTTCGAGACCTGCAGCTGGCTCATGCCCGCTCGCCGTGCCAGCTCTGCCTGCGACAGGCCCAGGTCGGTGCGGCGGTCGTAGACGGCCTGCCCCAGCGCGAACCCGTACCCCGCCTGAACGTAGGCGGGAGATTCCTGAACGGACTGCCCCAGGAGCTTTCTGGTGCGGCGGGTCTTCCAGTGCGAGTGGCTCACGGTGTCTCGTAGCGGGGTAGGCCGTCGGTGGAGATGGTCCACTTGCCGATCGTGACGTCCTCGCCGTAGAGGAAGTCGCGGCTGGTCGCGTAGCGCGGGCCGTCGGGCGTCGGGTGGATGTCGGACATGACGGCCCTCAAGGGTGCCCGGGAGCCCTTCGGGGAGCGACTCGATGAACGGCCGCATGGCCAGGTAGGCGGGATCCGGCATCTCAGGCGGCCGTGGGGGGAGCAGAGCGGCAGTCGCGGCAGCGGCCGGGGGTGGGGGCGCGGAAGGCCAGGTCGCAGCCGTCGCAGTTGTGCAGGGGGTAGTGGGGGCGGTCCCGGGTCGGGGGTGGGGGCGAGGCGTGGAGCGGCCGCGGGAGGAGCGGCGGCAGCAGGTCGCGGAGCCGGTGCGCGAGGAGGCCCGCGGGGTTGCGGAGGTTGTCCGGGAGGGTGGCGGTGAGGGTGCGGCGGATGCCTTCCGGCGGGACGCCGCGCACCAGCCATTCCACGACGCCGGGGGTGAGGCGGCGGATGTCCCCCTCGGAGAGGAGCAGGCGCGGGTCCCGGGCCCGTAGTCCGGCCAGGAGGTGGGCGGATTCGCGTGCGAGAGGGCTGCTGGGCGCGGGTGCCGGCGGACTCGACGCGGCGCGGGGCGGGCGCTCGACCGTCGTGGGGGTGGGCGTCGCGGCCGGGGCGGGGTGCGGAGTGGGGTGCTGGACGGGCTGCTGGACGGGGTGCTGGACGGGCTGCTGGGCGGGGTTTGGCCGTGGTGGGGCCGGGTCCTGCGTGGATTCCGGGTCGGGGGTGCGGCTCGGGTCCGGGGCGGGGTCTGGGGCCGGGTCCGGGTCCGGGTCCGGGTCCGGGTCGGAGTCTGGGTCGGGATCCGGGTCCGGGTCCGGGGTCAGGGGGACGTTGTACGAGACCGTGCGCGTGATGACCTTGCCTGTCGGGAGGCGGAGGCGGGTGCGGCGGAGGAAGCCTGCGGCTTCGAGTTCGCGGAGGGCTCGGCCGATGCGGTGCTCGGTCTCCGGGAAGCGGTCGGCGAGGGCGCGGATGCTCACCGGGCTGCCGGCCGGGAGGGACTGGATGTGGACCGCGATGCCGATCGCCAGCAGCGAGAGGCGCTCGTGCTGGGCCAGTTGGTTGGCGATGACCGTGAAGCGGGTCGTCAGCGGCACGTTGGCGTGAACGACGCCGACCATGCCACCAGATCGGGCGGTTCCGGCGTGATTGCGGGGTCGCGCAGGCGTGCCCGCGCTAGGCTTCTGGAAGACCATCGGGAAGGTATCGCTTCCTCGTGGATCAGGCCCTCGGCCGGGATGCCAGTCCCGCCGGGGGCCGTCTCATGTCTGGGGTTGTGCGGCGAGCATATGCCCGGCAACCACCCCGAAATCCAGCCCAGTTGGGATAGTTCACCCGTCCGAGGGAGAGGGCTCGGGGTGGGAGGCTGGAGGGGTTTTGGTGGGGTGTTTTCCCCGGTTCTTTGAGTCTTTTAGGTCCGGGGCGGGCCGGGGAGTGGGCTGCCGGGTCGTACGTTCTCAGGACGCGGTGTCGAGCGTCAGTTCGGCCCAGACGGTCTTGCGGGGAGCGGGGCCGAGGGTGACTCCCCAGCGGTCCGTGAGGCCGGAGACGAGGCGCAGGCCGAGGCCGGGTCCGCCTTCGGCGGGCAGGCGGTCGGCGCGGGTGTCGGCCACCTCGATACGGAGCGTGTCCGCGTGGACGGCGAGCCCGAGGAGGAAGTCCCGCCCGGGGACCCGGCCGTGGGTGATCGCGTTCACGGCCAGTTCGGCGACCACGTGCTCTGCGGGCTCGAATGGCACGCCCCAACTGCGCAGTTGCTCGACCGCGAGCAGGCGGGCGAGGCGGGCGCCGCGCGGGGTTGAGGAGAGCTGCACGCTGAACAGGGCGAGGCGGCGACTTTCGAGATTCATGTGACTCAGCGTGGCGACCCGTGCATACCGTGGACAGCGACAGCGCCCGTGCGTACGGAGACTGTCCGGTGCTTGTCCGGTCTTGTCCTGCCTGTCCGGCGTATGGGGAGGGGTACGGCGCCGTTGGACGTGTCGGTACGCGGGAGGTGCGCGGATGAGCGAGGACAACGAGGACAGGGACGAGTCCGGCTGGGACGTCGATCCGGAGGACGAGCAGGGTGCGGCCGTTGTCGCCGCGGTGGGGCGCCAGTTGAAGGTGTGGCGCGAGGCCGCGCGAATGCGGGTCCCGGACTTCGGCCGCGCGATCGGTTACGGAGAGGACCTCGTCCGGAAGGTCGAGGCGGGCACGAGGATCCCCCGCCCCGAGTACCTCGACAAGGCCGACAGTGTTCTCCAGGCGGGCGGCCGCATCGCCGCCATGAAGGAGGACGTCGAGACGGCTCGATACCCGAAGCGGGTGCGGGACCTGGCGAAGATGGAAGCCAAGGCTGTGGAGCTGCTGGCCTACGGCAACCACAACCTCCACGGGCTGCTACAGATCGAGGAGTACGCCGCCGCCCTCTTTCAGATGGCACAGCCAGCCCACGCGCCCGAGCAGGTAGAGCGAGGAGTCGCGGGACGTCTGGCGCGCCAATCGATCTTCAGTCGGTCGCCGGCGCCAACCCTGAGCTTCGTCCAAGAAGAGGTCACGCTGAGGCGCCGCATCGGAGGGACAATGGTGATGCGCCGACAGCTCGAACACCTCTTGGAGATCTCGACGTTGCGCAACGTCACGTTCCAGGTGATGCCGACCCTCTGCGACGAGCATGCAGGAATGGACGGACTGATCCAGGTGCTGAAGTTCGGTGACGGCTCAGCCGTTGGACGGGCCGAGGGCAGCTTCTACGGGCGCGCGGTGTCAGATCCGAAGCAGCTTCAGGTCCTTGAGCTGCGGTATGGCATCATCCGGGCCCAGGCTCTCACGCCCCGGGAGTCCCTGGCCTTCATTGAGCAGGTACTGGGAGAGACATGATCGACGAGCCCGAGCTCCGCTGGTTCAAGAGCAGCTACAGCGACAGCAGCGACATCAACGACTGCGTCGAGGTCGCCTGGCGCAAGAGCAGCTACAGCGACAACGGTGACGTCAACGACTGCGTCGAAGTGGCCTCCACTCCCGACACCATCCACGTCCGCGACTCCAAGGCCGTCCCCGGCCCCCAGCTGGCCTTCGGCGCGGCCGCCTGGGCCGGCTTCGTGGCGTACGCCGCAGCCCGCTGAGCCGGGTGGGTGAGGGCGGAACGATACGGCACTGCCAGGGGCGTTACCGCAGGTCAGGAGCGCGAGAAAGTGGGGGCGCCCCTCCCCCACCCACCTCACGGGATGCCCCATGCGTCTGCGCACAGCCCTCACGGCCGGCACCGCCGCCCTCGTGCTCGTCCTGTCGACCGCCGGATCCTCCTCGGCCGCGGCCGGAGAGTTCCGCTACACCTCGGTGGACCTGAACAACGTCCAGGTCCGACACGTGCTCGAAGACCCGGCGAGCGGGGTCTGCATCGACCTTGAAGGCACCGCCAACCTCCCCGCACTCCTCGGGCGCAACTACACCGACGCCGAGGCCACGCTCTTCCAGGACGCCGCGTGCGAGGGCGACACCTGGTGGGTCGTGAACCCCGGCCTCAACGCCCCGGCCGGCGCGCGCTTCCGCTCCGTCGTCTTCAGCGGCTGAGGCCCCCTCCCCACGACCGCCCCCGCACGGTGACGCCACCCCGTGCGGGGGCTTATGGAATGGAATCTCGGCCAAAGAGTCAACCAACAGCGCGGTCTGATCATCCTTCAAGCCGGATGTCGCTTCCCCCACGCGATTCCTGTTGCCAAGGAGGTCCATGTCCCCCATGCGCATCGACTACCCCCGGCGCGGACGGCACGGCTGGCGGCGCTGGACGCCCTCCTGGAAGCTGACCGCCGGGCTGTTCGCCCTCTGCACCGGCGCCCTGGCCGCCCTCGTGATCGCCGTGTACGTACAGACGGAGATACCCGACGCCCAGGACTCCGCCCGTCGGCAGGCCACCGTCTACTACTGGGCGGACGGCAGCCGCATGGTCAGCGTCGGCGACGTCAACCGGCAGGACGTGAAGCTCGGCCAGGTGCCCGAGTCCGTCCCGCGCGCGGTCATCGCGGCCGAGAACGAGGACTTCTACCGCGACTCCGGCGTCTCGGCGACCGGAATCCTCCGCGCCGCCGTCAACATCGCCAAGGGCCAGGAGGTCCAGGGCGGTTCGACGATCACCCAGCAGTACGTGAAGAACGCCTACCTGAGCCAGGACCAGACCGCCGAGCGCAAGGTCAGGGAGCTCTTCCTCGCCGTGAAGGTCAGCCGGGAGCGGTCCAAGCAGGAGATCCTCCAGGGCTACCTCAACACCTCGTGGTTCGGCCGCGGCGCGTACGGGATCCAGGCCGCCTCGTACGCGTACTACGGCATACCCGCCGCGAAGCTGGACCCCAGCCAGGCGGCCCTGCTCGCGGCCGTGCTGAAGGGGGCGGAGGGCTTCGACCCGTCCGTGAGCGCGGAGAACCACCGGCGCGCCGAGGACCGCTGGGAGTGGATCCTCGACCGGCAGGTCGAGACCGGGACCATGAGCGCCGCGGAGCGGGCGAAGTACACCGAGTTCCCCGAGCCGAAGGCGCCCGTCAAGCCGACCAGCCAGGCCGGACAGACCGGCTACCTCGTCGACATCGCCAACAAGTACCTGAAGAGCCGCACCGGCCTCACCGACAAGGACCTGGCCCGGGGCGGCTACAGCGTGCACACCACCTTCCGGAAGGACAGGGTGGCGGCCCTGGCGAAGGCCGTGGAGCAGGTGAGCAAGGACAAGCTGGACCCGGCGAAGCGCGCCGACGACCGGTACGTGGAGGTCGGTGCCGCCTCCGTGAGCCCGAAGGACGGCGCGGTCGTCGCCGTCTACGGCGGGTCCGACGCGATCAAGCACTTCAGCAACAACGCGGACACCTCGGGCGTCCCGGCGGCCTCGGCGTTCAAGCCCTTCGTGTACGCCGCCGCCCTGGAGCAGGAGTTCGGGAACGGGAACCCCGCCGACGAGCCGGCCCCGGTCGCCACCACGCTCCCGCTCCCCCTGTTCGCCGGACCGCCCAGCGCGCTCACGGACCTGCACTCGTCCCTGGTCGCTTCCGACAACACGCCGTTCGTGACGGCCGGCAAGCGCATCGGCCTGGACAGGGTCAAGAAGCTCGCCGTGGCGACCGGCCTGCGCGAGGAGAGCATGGCCAAGCTGGAGCCGACCTTCGCCATCGGTACCTCGACCCCCAGCGCCGTCCGCCTGGCCAGCGCGTACACCGCCTTCCTGAACCACGGCCGGGCCACCGAGCCCTACTCCGTGACCAAGGTCGTGCGGGACGGCGTCACGGTGAAGGGCCTCGGCCGGCCCGCGCCCCGGCAGGCCATGGGCTCGTACACGGCCGACGTCGTCGGCTCCGCGCTCCAGCAGGTGAGCCGGCTGGCCCTCGGGCCCCCGAAGAGCCCGGGGTCCTTCCGGCCGTCCTGGGCCGGCAGGACCGGACCGAACGACCGCATGAAGTCGGCCTGGTACATCGGCATGACGCCGGAGCTGAGCACCTCGGTCGGCATGTTCCGCACGAAGCCCGGCGTCACGCAGCTGCTGCCCATGCAGGGCGTCGGCGGCCCCGGCTCCGAGCGCGGGAGCGCCCTGCCGCCGCTGATCTGGAAGGCGTACGACGGCTCCTCCTGACCAGTGGCGGCCCGGGGCCGGGTGTCAGACGCGGTCGGCGGCGATCAGGACGTACTGGAACGAGCCGTCCTCGTAGGACTTGATGAACGCCTCCTCGATGCCCGTGACCAGGGAGGACGTGGCCCGGAGCTTCCAGTAGGGCAGGGTGTCCGGGGTCAGGTCGATGACGGCCTGGGGGACAAGGCGGTTGTCCGCCATCGCCTTCAGGTACTCGCGGCGCGAGTGGATGTTGCACTCGAAGTGGGCGTTGATCTGCGAGACCCACTTCGACGGCTGGCCGTACTTGGGGTTCCAGCAGCCCGTGATGGTCACGTAGCGGCCGCCCACGCGGAGGACCCGGGAGTGCTCGGCCATCAGGTCGTCGAGGTCGACGTACATGCTGGACTCGTTGTTCCACGAGGCAGCGGCGGAGCCCTTCTCGAAGGGCATGTCCAGCATGTTGCAGACGCGGGCGCGGACGTGGTCGCCGATGCCCAGCTCGGCGGCGCGGCGGTTGCCGAACTCGGCCTGCTTGGCGGAGAGCGTGACGCCCTCGACCTTGCAGCCGAAGCGCTGGTGGGCCATGACCGAAGAGCCGCCGCGGCCGCAGCCGGCGTCGATCAGCAGGTCGTCGCGGCCGATGGCGCCGAGGTGGTCGAGCAGCACCTCGGCCTGCGCGGACTCCAGCCGGTGCAGCTCGGCGATCAGCTTCTTCTCGTACTCGCTCTCCTCGGGGTCGCCGAGGGCCTCCTGGTCGATCGCGCCGATGCCGTAGTGGTGGTGGTAGAGGCCGTCCACGTCGCCCAGCTTCAGGTTGACCGGACGGGCCTCGCCGTCCCAGTAACGCGCGATGTCGCCCTGGTAGGGGGTGGCGGCGGGGGCGGAGCCGGGGGCGGGGATGAAGGGGCTGGTGCTGACGGTGGTGGTCACTGAGAGATCCATTCCTCTTAAGCAGAAGGGGGGTTACCAGAAATCGGGCAGGCTGTAGCGGTAGGTGTTCGTCATGTGCCAGTAGTGGTTGCCGTCGACCCACACGGCCACGCCGCGCAGGAAGCGCTGCACCATCGGGACCGGCCAGGCGGCGGCCAGCTGGGCGGCCGCGGCCTCGAACTCGCGCATGAGGTCGTTGTGGACCTCGACCGCCTTGAGGTAGGCGTCCTTGTCGGAGACGCCCTCGCGCTCGGCGATCACCACGGGGAGGTTCAGGTGCTTCCCGGGGCTGTTGAGTTCCTTGGTGTACGAGTACAGGTCGTTGACGATGGTCGTGGCGTTGCCCGCGAGGGCGATCACCTTCTGCATCTCCGGCTGGGCGTGCAGGTCGGCGGGCAGTTCGTAGCCGCCGATGGTGTCGGTGATGGTGGGGCAGGGGCGGAAGTTGTTGAACTGCCGCATCGCCAGGTACTCGTGGACGTGCGGGACGTACTCCGTCTGGGCCCAGGCGGCCTCGGCGAGGTAGCCCAGGTGCAGCCGGGCCATGTCGTGGCGGAACCGGTCCGCCTGGGAGGCGCTGGCCTGCCGTACGAAGTACTCCATCGCGGAGCGGTAGGCGCGGCGCGGGGCGTCCGAGTGGAGGGACTCCGCCCAGTCCGGCCCGTACTCCGTGGTGGTGTGGACGGGGTCGAGGGCGGTGTGCGCCAGCAGGAGGCGGCCGCCGAGGCCGACCGGGGAGCCGCCGTGGTCCTCGCAGTAGCAGTCGTCGACGACGTTCTCGGCGACCATCAGCCGCGTCGCGATCATCAGGTGGTCGACCGTGGGGGCGTCCGGGTGGCAGGCGACCATGTAGCGGCCGACGGAGAAGCCGTCGAACTGGTCCTCCCACTCGGGCGGGTACAGCTCCACCTCGTCCACCGCCCAGGTCTTGATGCGGCGGCTGACCTCCTCCACGCGGACCGGGTCGGGCTCCGGGACCGGGTGGTAGTAGAGGCCGGGGATGGGGGTGCCCCGGGTGGGTGCCGGGGGCTCGGTGGCCTGGTCGGTCGCGGGGGCGTGCGGGGGCTCCGGCGGAGCCTCGCGCGGCGTCAGGAAGAGGCCCGCCGTGCCGAGGCCGCTGGGGCCGCGCAGGATGCGCTCCAGGGCGGGGCTGCCGGGGGCCGCGGGGGCGGGTGTTCCCGTCGCGGGCGCGGGTGCTTCCGCCGCGGGGGCGGGTGCTTCCGCCGCGGGGGCGGCACCGGGCACAGGCACGGTGGCGGGCGCGCGACGGCGTACGGGCAGGGGCGGGGGTGTGGTGGTGGGCAGAGGCGAAAGCCCTGGCTCGGGCATCCGTGGCTCCTAGATGAGACGGGGGTGGACTGTCCCGGGACCCGGGCGCGGTCGGCCGGCCCGGGGGTGTCCGGGCTGTGATGGCCGTGGGGCGGGGCAGGTCCTACTCATCGTGCCTACGGGCGATCTGCACGTTCTCCAACACGCCGAGCGCGTCAGGCACAAGGATGGCGGCGGAGTAGTAGGTGGTGACGAGGTAGGAGATGATCGCTTTTTCGTCGAGGCCCATGAAGCGGACCGAGAGGCCGGGTTCGTACTCCTCCGGCAGGCCGGTCTGGTGGAGGCCGATGACGCCCTGCTTGTCCTCGCCGACGCGCATCGCGAGGATCGAGCTCGTGTTCTCCCTGCTGATGGGGATCTTGTTGCACGGCAGGATCGGCACGCCCCGCCAGGCGGGGACCGCCTGGCCGCCGACGTCGACGTGGTCGGGGTAGAGGCCCCGGGCGTTGAACTCCCGCCCGATCGCCGCGATGGTCCGCGGGTGGGCGAGGAAGAACCGGGTGCCGCGCCGCCGGCAGAGCAGTTCGTCCATGTCGTCCGGGGTGGGCGGGCCGGAGTGGGGCTGGATCCGCTGTTTGAAGGCGGCGTTGTGGAGGAGCCCGAACTCCCGGTTGTTGACCAGCTCGTGCTCCTGGCGCTCGCGCAGCGCCTCGATGGTCAGCCTGAGCTGCTCCTCGGTCTGGTTCATCGGGCCGTTGTAGAGGTCGGCGACCCGGGTGTGGACGCGGAGGATGGTCTGGGCGACCGACAGCTCGTACTCGCGCGGCTTGAGCTCGTAGTCGACGAAGGCGCCCGGGAGTTCGTGCTCGCCGGTGTGGCCGGCGGACATCGCGATCTCTGCCTCGCCGTGACGGTTCTGCCGCTGCCGGGGCAGTGAGCGGAACCGCTCGACGTGGTCGCGCAGGTGCGGTGTCCGGTCCAGCAGGGCGGCGAAGTCGGCGCGGGAGAGGGTGAGGAGCGTGCCGGCGGTCTCGGCGGTGGCGGTGCTGTCGGTGGTGGCGTCCGGGTCGAGCAGGGCGTACTCGCCGAAGTGCTCGCCGTCCGCGAGGACGGCCACCGCGAGCTCGTCGCCGTACTTGCCGGTGGCGGTCTGGCGGATGCGGCCGTGCGCAATCAGGTGAATCCGTTCGGCAGGGGTGCCGGCCTGGACGATGACCTCGCCGGGCCGGAAGTCGCGCTGGACGCAGCGGGCGGCGAGCTCGGTGAGCACGTCGACGTCGTCGAAGTCGCGCAGCAGGGCGAGTTCGCCGAGCTCGCGGGGGATGACGCGGACGTCGGCGCCGTCCTGGACGAACTCGATGCGGCCGTCGCCCACGGTGTAGGTGAGGCGGCGGTTGACCCGGTACGTGCCGCCCTTGGTCTCCACCCACGGCAGCATCCGCAGCAGCCAGCGGGAGGTGATCTCCTGCATCTGCGGGGCGGACTTGGTCGTGGTGGCGAGGTTGCGGGCCGCGGCCGTGCCGAGACTGGTGTGCGGGGCGGCGGCCCCCGGGCCGCGGCTCGGCGGGGTCGGCTCTAACTGCGCGTCCGGGCTGGCGTCCACCGTCATCGGGCGGGCTCTCCTTCGTGTGACAGGGGCGGAATTTCCGGGCATTCCGACCGGATCCGGGAGCACAGTAGACGGCCGCGCGCCGGGTCGGCGCACCGAAGCCGGGGGCATTACCTCGATGCGGTGATCTTGGGCCTTGATGCGTTTGCGGGGCGCGCGGTCGGCGTTCGGCCAGGGGGTGGCGGATTCCGGACAGCGGGTGGGGGTTGGGGGGGTGGCGGTTGGGGGGGTGGGGGGTGGCGGTTGGGGGGTGGGGGGTGGAGGCGAGGGGGGCGGAGGGTGGTGGCAGGGGGCTCGGGGTGTGTGCACCCCCGCGGGGGGCCGGGCGAAGCGGTCGCAGGGCTTCCATCCGGGCGGGCGGCGGCCTAATCTGACGCGCCATCAGTTTCTGCTGGAGCCGGGAGGCGAGCACGCATGCTGCTGCAAGGGAAGACCGTCGTGGTCTCCGGGGTCGGGGCCGGGCTCGGGCACCAGGTGGCCGCGACCGTCGTGCGGGACGGCGGGAACGCGGTGCTGGGCGCCCGTACGGAGGCCAATCTCGCCAAATCCGCCGCTGAGATCGACCCCGACGGACGGCACACCGCGTATCTGCCGACCGACATCTCGGACGAGGCCCAGTGCGAGGCGCTGGCCGCGCTGGCGGTGGAGCGGTTCGGGGGGATCGACGCGGTGGTCCACGTCGCGGCCTGGGACTCGTACTTCGGGGGCCTGGAGGACGCGGACTTCGGCACCTGGCAGCAGATCCTGGACGTGAACCTGCTGGGCACGCTGCGGATGACCCGGGCCTGCCTGCCGGCGCTGAAGGCGGGGGGCGGCGGGTCGGTGGTGATCATCGGCACGCAGTCGGCGGTGGCGGCGCCGTCGCAGGTGCAGCAGGCCGCGTACGCGGCGTCGAAGGGCGCGCTGACGTCGGCCATGTACTCGATGGCCCGGGAGCTCGGGCCGCACCGGATCCGGGTGAACACCGTGCTGCCGGGGTGGATGTGGGGCCCGCCGGTGCAGGCGTACGTGACCTTCACCGCCCATGGCGAGGGCGTGGAGGAGGCGGAGGTGCTGGGGCGGCTGACGGAGCGGATGGCTCTGCCGGAGCTGGCGACGGACGGGGACGTGGCGGATGCGGTGGCCTTCCTGGCGTCGTCGCGTGCGCGGGCCATTACGGGGCAGTCGGTGCTGGTGAATGCGGGTGAGCTGATGCGGTGACGCTGCGCTGCGGGTCCCGTGCCGGTCCTGTGCCGGGTGGGGATGCGGTGCCGGGGGCGGGTGGTGCCGGGTCCCGGTCCCGTGCTGGGTGCCGGTCCCATGCCGGGTGCGGATGCGGTACTGGGGGCGGGTGCTGCCGGGTGCGGTCCCGTGCCGGGGGCGGGTCGTACCGGGCTGCTGCCGGGTGTGTCTCCCTCCGGGTGAGGGTCTCGGTCCGGGTGCGGGTCCTTCCGGGTTCGGGGCTCGTGCCGGGGCGTGTCCTGTGCTGGGTGCGGCGGCGTGCCGGGTGCGGGTTCGTTGCCCTGCGGGGCTGTCCCCTACCCGCCCTTCCTCCGTTCCCCGGGCTTCGCCCGGACCCTTCGGGGGCTCCGCCCCCGTGCCCCCGCTCCTCAAACGCCGGAGGGGCTGGATGTGCCGGCGGCACGGGATATGCCTGCGGCGCGGATGCGCTGGTGGCACGGGATGCGCTGGCGGCGCGGGATGTGCCTGCGGCGCAGATGCTCTGGTGGGGCGGGATGTGCCTGCGGCGCGGATGTGCTGGTGGCACGGGAGGTGCCTGCGGCGAGGGATGTGCTGGCGGGGGCTGGGTTCGCTCGGCGAAATCCAGCCTCGCCGGCGTTTGAGGCGCGGGGTCCGGGGCGGAGCCCCGGTTCGGGAAGGGGCGGGGTGGGGAAACGGCTCCGCGCAGCGGCAACGGCCCGCACCACGACGGCGCCGCACACGGCACAGGCCAGCCCGGGCACGCCCGGTATGGGTGCTGCGCGGGCAAGGGCCGCTGCGCGGTGCGGGGCGGCGCCCGGCAAGGGGGCGTGACCGCACACGGGCGCAGGGGCCCGAAGCAGAGGGCCGGCACCCGGGCAGGGGGGGCCGTATGGGCGGCGGCACCCGGGCAGGGAGCCCCCAACAGGAGGGCGGCACCCGGCAGGGAGCCCGCAGCAGAGGGCCGGCACCCCGACACGGGGACGGCAGACGGGCGACACCCCGACAGGGAGCCCGCAACAGAGGGCCGGCACCCCGACACGGGGACGGCAGACGGGCGACACCCCGACAGGGAGCCCGCAACAGAAGGTCGGCACCCCGGCAGGGGGCCCGTAGGGGAGGGGAAACGGACATCGGCGGGAGAACGCGGAGCGGCGAATCGTATGCTCCAGGGATGACCATGAGCCCCGGCACCGGACCCACCACCAACGCCATGCGCCGGGCCCTCAGGAGGGCCCGGGACGGGGTCGCGCTGGACGTCAGCGAGGCCGCCGTGCTGCTCCAGGCCCGAGGGGCCGACCTCGACGACCTGGCCGCATCCGCGGCACGGGTGCGCGACGCCGGGCTCGCGGCCGCCGGGCGGCCGGGGGTGATCACGTACAGCAAGAGCGTGTTCATCCCGCTCACCCGGCTGTGCCGGGACAAGTGCCACTACTGCACCTTCGCCACCGTCCCCGGCAAGCTCCGCAGGGACGGGCACGGGATGTTCATGTCCCCCGACGAGGTGCTGGACATCGCGCGGCGAGGGGCGGCCGCCGGGTGCAAGGAAGCGCTGATCACCCTCGGCGACAAGCCCGAGGACCGGTGGCCCGAGGCGCGGGAGTGGCTGGAGGCCGCCGGGTACGACGACACCATTTCGTACGTGCGGGCCATGTCGGTGAGGATCCTCGAGGAGACCGGGCTGCTTCCCCATCTCAATCCGGGCGTGATGTCCTGGGCCGACTTCCAGCGACTCAAGCCCGTCGCCCCCAGCATGGGGATGATGCTGGAGACCACCGCCGAGCGGCTCTGGTCCGAGCCGGGGATGCCGCACTACGGCTCCCCCGACAAGGAACCCGCCGTACGGCTGCGGGTGCTGGAGGACGCCGGGCGGTCCTCCGTGCCCTTCACCTCCGGGCTGCTGATCGGCATCGGGGAGACGTACGAGGAGCGCGCCGAGTCCCTCTTCGCGCTGCGCCGCGTGTCCCGGGCGTACCACGGCATCCAGGAGCTGATCATCCAGAACTTCCGCGCCAAGCCGGACACGGCGATGCGCGGCATGCCGGACGCCGAGCTGGACGAGCTGGTGGCCACCGTCGCCGTGGCGCGGCACATCATGGGGCCGGCCGCGTGCCTGCAGGCGCCGCCGAACCTCGTCGACGGCGAGTACGGGCGGCTCATCGGCGCCGGCATCGACGACTGGGGCGGCGTCTCGCCACTGACCATCGACCACGTGAACCCCGAGCGGCCCTGGCCGCAGATCGAGCGGCTCGCGCAGCAGTCCGCTGCGGCCGGCTTCGAGCTGCGGGAACGGCTGTGCGTGTACCCGGAGTTCGTGCTGCGCGGCGAGCCCTGGCTCGACCCGCGGCTGCTCCCGCACGTCCGCGCGCTCGCCGATCCGGAGACCGGGCTGGCGCAGCCGGACGCGGTGGTCGAGGGCCGGCCGTGGCAGGAGCCCGAGGAGGTGTTCAGCCCGAGCGGCCGCACCGATCTGCACCGGGCCGTCGACACCGAGGGGCGTACGGGGGACCGGCGGACCGACTTCGATGCGGTGTACGGGGACTGGGACGCCCTGCGCGAGGCCGCGGCGCCCGGGATGGCGCCGGAGCGGATCGACACCGACGTGCGGGCGGCGCTCTCGCAGGCGGCCGACGACCCGACGCGGCTGACCGACGCCGAGGCGCTGGCGCTGCTGCACGCGGACGGCCCGGCGCTGGACGCCCTGACCCGGATCGCGGACGAGCTGCGCCGCGACGTGGTGGGCGACGACGTCACGTACGTCGTCACGCGGAACATCAACTTCACGAACGTCTGCTACACCGGCTGCCGGTTCTGCGCCTTCGCGCAGCGCCGCACGGACGCCGACGCGTACACGCTGTCCCTGGAGCAGGTGGCCGACCGGGCCGCGCAGGCCTGGGACGTCGGCGCGGTCGAGGTGTGCATGCAGGGCGGCATCCACCCGGACCTGCCGGGGACGGCGTACTTCGACATCGCGCGGGCGGTGAAGGAGCGGGTGCCGGGCATGCACGTGCACGCCTTCTCGCCGATGGAGGTCGTCAACGGCGCGACGCGCACCGGGATGTCCGTACGGGACTGGCTGACGGCGGCGAAGGAAGCCGGCCTCGACTCGATCCCGGGGACGGCGGCCGAGATCCTCGACGACGAGGTCCGGTGGGTGCTGACCAAGGGCAAGCTGCCGGCCGCGGACTGGATCGACGTCATCTCCACGGCGCACGAGCTGGGCATCCGCTCCTCGTCCACGATGATGTACGGGCACGTGGACCAGCCCCGGCACTGGCTCGGGCACTTCCGCACGCTGGTGGAGGTGCAGCGCAGGGCGCGGGAGAAGGGGGTCGCGGGCTTCACGGAGTTCGTGACGCTGCCGTTCATCCACACCAACGCGCCGGTCTACCTGGCCGGCATCGCCCGGCCGGGGCCGACGATGCGGGACAACCGCGCGGTGACGGCGATGGCGCGGCTGCTGCTGCACCCGTACGTGACCAACATCCAGACGAGCTGGGTGAAGCTGGGCACGGAGGGGGCGGCGGAGATGCTCCGGTCGGGTGCGAACGACCTGGGCGGCACCCTGATGGAGGAGACCATCTCCCGCATGGCGGGCTCGGGTTACGGCTCGTACAAGTCCGTGCGGGACCTGGAGGCGGTGGCCGAGGCCGCCGGGCGCCCGGCGAAGCCCCGTACGACGCTGTACGGGGAGGTCCCGGAGGAGCGGCGACGGGCGGCCGCCGCGTCGGACGGCCACCTGCCGGAGCTGCTGCCGGTGCTGGACTAGGACTTCGGTGTGCGGTGCCGGACCCTGGCCGGGTGCCGGACCCGCAGGCGGGTGCGGGGCCTGCGGTGCGGGCCCGGTGCTACGGGACGTTGGTGACCGTCTCGCAGCGGACGGCGATGTCCGCGGTGCCGGCCTCGCCGTCGCAGGTGTCGGTGGCCGCGCCGCCGTCGAGCACGTCGTCGTCGGGGCCGCCGTGCAGGGCGTCGGCGCCGTCCTGGCCGCGGAGGGTGTCGTTGCCGCCGGCCGTCCCGGCGCTGGCGTCCCCGTCGTAGTTGCTGTTGTCGCCGAAGACCGTGTCGGCGCCGCCCCCGCCGTCGATGCGGTCGTGGCCGGCGGCCGTGACGGAGGCGTCCCCGACCGAGCTGTCGCCGACCAGGATCTCGTCGGCGGTGCCGCCGATGATGCGGTCGTGGCCCGCGCCCCGGGCCTGGCCGCCCGAGGCGTCGCCGATGTTGTGGTCGCCCACCGCGAAGACGCCGCCGTCGGTGCCGAGGTCCAGCAGGTCGTCACCGCCGCTGCCGACGGCCCCGGTGATGCCCTCGCTGTCGCCGATGATGTTGTCGACACCGAGGCCGCCGCGCAGGACGTCGTCACCGGCGCCCGTTCCCGTGCCCTGGAAGGGTGCGGCGGAGTCCCCGAGCAGGCCGTCGTCGCCGTTCCCGCCCTCGATGAGGTCGTGGCCGCCGCCTGCGGCGTCGCCCTCGAGCGCGACGCTGTCGCCGGTGATGTGCTCGTCGTCGCCGTCCCCGCCGTAGATCCGGTCGTGGCCTCCGCCGATGGCGTTCCCTGCGCCGTCACTCTCGGAGTCCCCGACCAGGAAGTCGGCGCCGGATCCGCCGTCGAGGAGGTCGTTGCCGCCGCCTCGGGCGTTGCCGCTCGCGGTGTAGGAGTCGCCGACCAGGTCGTCGTCGCCCTCGCCGCCGCGCAGTTCGTCGTGTCCGCCGCCCTGGACGTCACCGCTGTCGGCCGAGGCGTCGCCGCGGATGACGTCGTTGCCCGCGCCGCCGTCGAGCCGGTCGTTGCCCGTCCCGCCGGTCAGGCGGTCGTTGCCGCCGAGGCCGCAGATGAGGTCGGTGCCGCCCCGGCCGTCGATGGTGTCGGCCGCGGCCGAGCCGACGATGACGTCGTTGCCGGGCGTGCCGGTGAGGGTGCCCGTGCCGGTGAGGGTGGCCGGGATGCCGAAGCAGGTGGGCGGGGCGGCTGCGGCGCCGGGCGCGGCGGGCGCGGCGGCTGCCGGGAAGCCCAGGGCGACCAGCGCCGCGGTTGCCGCGGTGACGACGCCTGCCTTGATGATGCGTGCCATTCGGGGTTCCTCCTCCGACGGTTCCTGGCGACACCGGGGAGGACTGCCCGGCCGGAGCGGCCGGGCCGCGGCGCTTGGGCCGGGCGGCCCGCAAAGTCCTTCGTACGGGTGTGCCCTTGGGGGCGTACGGGGTGCGGGTCCCGTGCCGGGTGCCGGTCCCGTGCTGGGTGCGGGTGGTTGCCGGGTGCCGGTCCGTGCCGGGTGCCGGCGTGGTTGCCGAGCTCGGGTAGTTGCCGGATGCAGGTCCGTGCGGGGTGCGCGTGTTTGCCAAGCTCGGGTAGTTGCTGGGTGCGGGTCGTTGCCCTGCGGGGCGAGTCCCCTACCCGCCCTTCCACCGTTCCCCGGGCTCCGCCCGGACCCCTTCGGGGGCGCTGCCCCCGGACCCCCGCTCCTCAAACGCCGGAGGGGCTGGATATGCCTGCGGCGCTGGGATACGGCTGCGGCGCTCGGTATGCCTGCGGCGCCGGATACTCCTGCCGAGCCCGGGGGTGCGTGCGGCGAGGGATGTGTCGGCGGGGGCTGCGGTCGCGCAGCGAAATCCAGCCTCGCCGGCGTTTGAGGCGCGGGGGTCTGGGGGCAGAGCCCCCAGTTTCGGGAAGGGGCGGGGTGGGGAAACGGCTCCGCGCAGCGGCAACGGCCCGCCCCACCACCGTGCCGCGGCGGCGGGTCAGCCGGTCAGGAGGTCGTTTTCCAGGCGCTTCAGCTCGTGGCGGTCCAGGCCTACGCCCTCGCGCAGGTACGCGTCGAAGCCGCCGAACTCCGCCGCCACCTCGTCGTAGCCGGCGTTCAGGTACTCGGGGCGGACGTCGAGCAGCGGCTTGTAGACCGCGGCCTGCGCGGGCGGCAGGTGGCCCAGGACCGCGTCGTTGGCGGCCTTCCGGTAGTCGTTGCTGGCGAGGTAGTCGGCCTCCACCGTCGCGCGCGGCACGCCCAGGCCGGTGGGCAGGGCCGCGGCGGCCCAGCCGGTGCGGTCCTTGCCCGCGGTGCAGTGGAAGAGGACGGCCTCGCCGCGGGCGTCCGCGGCGGCGAGGCCGTCGGCCACCCGCGAGTAGGCCTTCCGGCCGGCCGGCGAGGAGACCATGGCCCTCTCGGCGTCGATCATGGCGCGAACCGCCTCGTCGGGCGTGCGCGGCAGGGTCGAGAACGCGCCGGAGTCCGCGAAGACGTCCGCGACCGTGTACGTGGTACCGGCCGGGACGCGGTCCGGGTCCTTGTCCCGCTCGCCCTGCATGCGCAGGTCGAAGACGGTACGGATGCCCAGGCGCTGCAGCTTGGCCTGGTCCTCGGCGGTGAGGTGGTTCAGCGCGTCGGAGCGGTAGACCTCGCCCATGCGGACCCACCGGCCGTCGGAGGTGCGGTAGCCGCCCGCGTCGCGCAGGTTGACCGTGCCGTCCAGCCGCACCAGCCGGTCGGCGAGGCGCAGCGACTGCCCGTGGTCGGCGCGGAAGTCGAACCACTGGCGGTCGGCGGCTGGCAGGCCGGTGACCACGGCCTCGCCGCGCTCCGTACCGCGCGCGACGACCCGGCCGTCGGCGCGGATCTCTACCCGGCGGACGCCCTCCGCGGCCCACTTGAGCGTGTACGAGCCGTCGGCGCCGGCGGTGACGGTGGCCTCGGTGAACGGGATGCGGGCGGGGTGGGCGCCGGGACGTCCGTGGTGGGCCTCGGGGCGGCCGTGGTCCCGGCCCGGTTCGCCGCCGTACGCCTGGGCGGTGGCGGTGGCGGTGGCCGTGGCGGCTGCGGCGGTCAGGGCGAGGGCGAGCGCGGTGGTCGCGACTGCTGCGGTCTTCATGGAGGTGACAATCCGTGCCACGGGAGAACCGGCGCTGAACGGGACGTGGCCGAAACCGACCTGCTCGATGACCAGCAAGGTGACAAAACGTGCCACCCCACGACCCGTCCGCCCGCGGATATTCGCATTCCAGCCGTTCTCCGCTCACTTACTCGCCGCCTCCCCACCACCGATCGAATTCGGCCGCCCGGGTCCACTAACCTGCTGCGTCCAGAGACGGTTGGGGGGTTCCGTGAGCTCAGCGACAGCGACGAAGGCGCCCGTGTGGGGGCGGACGGAGCAACAGGACTTCCGCAGCAGGGTGCGCGGCACGCTCCTCGGGGGCGCCATCGGGGACGCCCTCGGCACGCCCGTGGCCGGCCTCTCCCTCGACGCCATCCGCGAGGAGCACGGCCCGGAGGGCCTGACCGAACTCGCCCCCGCCTACGGCAGGCGCGGCACCGTCACCGCGTCCACCCAGCTCACCCTCTTCACCGTCGACGGCCTGATACGGGCCCACGTGCGCCGGGACACGGGCGCCTGGCACCCGCCGACCGACCTGCACCGCGCGTACCTCCGGTGGGCCGCCACCCAGCACGACTGGGGCCCCGACGAACGCCGCACCGACAACGGCTGGCTGGCCCGCGAGGAATGGCTGTACGCCCGCCGCGGCCCGGACCGGGCCTGTATGACGGGCTTCGGGGACGACGTCCTCGGCACCCTCGACAAGCCGAAGAACCCGACGGCGCGCGACGCCGGGGCCACCGGGCGCTCGGGGCCCTTCGGGCTGCTGGTCGGCTGGGAGCCGGACCTGGTCCTGCAGCTCGCCGTCGAGTGCGCGGCGCAGAGCCACGGGCACCCCACGGCCTACCTTTCGGCCGGCGCCTTCGCGGTGATCGTGCACGGGCTCGCCCGCGGCGACGGCCTCGACGCCTCCGTACAGCGGGCCCTGGGCATGCTCGGCAGCCGGCCGGGGCACCAGGCCGTCACCGACGCGCTCCAGCGGGCCCTGGGCGCCGTACGGCAGGGGCTGCCCTCGCCGAAGCTGGTCGAGTCGCTCTCGCCTGGGGACGGGCGGGACGCCGAGGACGCGCTGGCCGTGGCCGTGTACTGCGCGCT
This sequence comes from Streptomyces sp. NPDC101118, assembly GCF_044759445.1. Taxonomy (NCBI): domain Bacteria; kingdom Bacillati; phylum Actinomycetota; class Actinomycetes; order Kitasatosporales; family Streptomycetaceae; genus Streptomyces; species Streptomyces sp. NPDC101118. The sequence continues at coordinate 320,545 of NZ_JBIVZG010000006.1, forward strand.
GGTGGCCGAGGACCTGCGGCACGGGCTGCGGCTGGCCGTGAACCACGGCGGGGACTCCACCGCCACGGGCACGCTCTGCGGGTCGCTGCTGGGTGCGCTGCACGGCGAGACGGCGCTGCCGCCGGCCTGGCTGGCGGAGCTGGAGGGGCGGGCCACGGTGCTGGAACTGGCCGACGACTTCGCGATGGAGATGACCCAGGGCCCGGCGCTGCACGGGCCGGCCGTGACGTCGCCGGGGTGGCTGGCGCGGTATCCGCGGGCCTGACGCGCTCCCGTTCCGCTCCCGTCGCGCCGCCGCGCCCCTGCCGCGCCCCTCAGGGGCTTTGCCCGAAGGGGCAGAGTGCGTCCCCGTCCTGCCTGCCCTTACGGGAATGGCCCGCCCGGTGCGCACGGCGGAGCATGGGCCCCGGGAAGGGGTGAGGGGCGCGTGGTCAACTGCATGCGGTGCGGTCAGCGTTGTGGCGCGGACGAGAAGTTCTGCGGCAACTGCGGGGCGTTCCTGAAGTTCAAGGGCGCGCAGACCGGGGTGCCTGAAGGGGGCCAGACGGGTACGGGGTCACCTGGCGCCGGGTCACCGGCGGCGGGGTCACCGGGGGCGGGGTCACCGGGTGCCGGGTCACCGGGGGCGGGGTCACCAGGTACGGGGTCCCCGGGCGCCGGGTCACCAGGTGCCGGGTCCCCGGGCGCCGGGCCACCGGGTGCCGGGGCACCGGGTGCAGGAGCCGCTGATGCGGGGGCGACTGCCCGTACAGGCCCGGGCGGCGGCACGCCCGGAGCTTCCGGCGCCGACACGGGCACCGGCACATCCGGCCCCGTCGCCGCGCCCGGTGCCGGGCAGCCCCGCACCGGCACGCCCGACATCCCTCCCCGGCCCAGACACCAGCCCCTCCGCGCCGTCCAGCCCACTCCCGAACCGCACCCCACGCGCAAGCGCCGCGAGCGGGAGCGGGAGCGGGAGGAACCGCCGCCCCAGGCGGGCGACCTGATCTGCGGCAAGTGCGGCGTCGGCAACCTCCCCACCCGAAACTACTGCCGCAGCTGCGGGCGCTCGCTCATCGACGCCCGGGTGGTCCCCAAACCACCGTGGTGGAAGAGGCTGTTCACGCGCCGGCCCAAGGAGAAGCCGAATGCCGGCGACCGGCCCGAGCGGCGGCAGTGGCGGCGGCCCGGCTGCCTCGTGCCGCTGATCGTGATCGCCGTGGTGCTGGGCGTCGGGTACGCGCTGCGCTCCCACGCGGAGGGGGCGCTGGAGTCCGTACGCGACCGCACCTCGAAGACCGAGCAGGTGCACGCGGTGAAGGTCACGGCGTCCAGCGCCCAGGAGGGCCATCCGGCCTCCCTGGCCGTGGACGGCACCACGGACCGGTACTGGGCGCCCGCCGAACCGGGTGCCGGGGAAGGGGAGTTCCTGGAGGCCGTCTTCGCGGAGCCGGTGCGGCTGGTCGACCTGGTCCTGTACCCGGGCGTCGCGCCGGTCGCCGAGCGGTTCCTGACGCAGGGGCGGCCGCGGGAGGTGCTGGTCGCCGTGACGGCGGAGGACGGGGAGGTCACGACGAAGACGCTCCGCGTCGCGGACGAGCCGGGCAAGCAGACCTTTCACGTGCCGGTGAGCGATGCGGTGCGGGTCCGCCTGACGGTCCGGTCCGCCTACGGCACGGGGCCCGCGAAGCGGGTGGCCCTGGCGGAGGCCGAGTTCTTCAAACGCCGGTGAGGACCCGGTCCGATGCCGGGTGCCGGTCCCGTGCCGGGTGCGGCTCGATTCCGGATGCGGTTCGTTGCCGGGTGCGGCGCCGTGCCGTGCCGGTCCCGTGCCGGGTGCGGCGCCGTGCCGGGCGCGGCTCGATTCCGGGTGCGGTTCGTTGCCGGGTGCGGCGCCGTGCCGTGCCGGTCCCGTGCCGGGTGCGGTGCGCTTCCGGGTGCCGGTGCCGCCCTGTGCGGGGTGCGGTTCGTTGCCGGGGGCGCGGGTTTCGTGCGGTGTGCGGCGCCGTGGTGGTGCGGGCCGTTGCCGCTGCGCGGAGCCGTTTCCCCACCCCGCCCCTTCCCGAACCGGGGCTCCGCCCCGGACCCCGCGCCTCAAACGCCGG
>NZ_JBIVZG010000007.1:0-73351 GCF_044759445.1 Streptomyces sp. NPDC101118
CTGCGCGACCTCCCCCTCCTCGACGACGACTACCGCCACGAATTCGCCCAACTCGCCAACGGCTACCTCGACACCATCCACCCCGACGCCTACGACCACGTGCAGCCCCTCCAGGCGATCTGCGCCTACCTCCTCAAGCAGGAGGACTGGGACAACCTGCTGCCGACGGCCGAGGCGCTCACCAACAAGGGGCGGCTGACCTCGCCGCTGGCCGAGCGCGACGGCCGGATCTACTGGTGCGCCGAGCACCTCGACGACGCCGAGGCCCGCCGGATACTGGACGTCACGGAGGACGGCTTCCACACCCGTCCGCTGACCGCGCTGACCCTGGGCAACCGGCTCACCTCGTACGAGGACGACGGCCGCGGCACGGTACGGCTCTCCGGCGAGGTCGTGAACCCGCTGGGCCGCATCAAGCCGGACGCCAAGCTGAGCGCCGCCGTGGAGTTCCGGGCCCGCCGCCAGATCGGTGTGAAGTCCTTCCGCTTCCCGGCGACCTCCGTCCGGCACGAGGGCGGGACCATCGCGTGGTCGGCCGAGGCGGACGTGGCGCACAAGGTCCGCCCGCTGGGCATCATCGACGCGGTCTGGGACGTGCGGCTGGTCCTCACCGCGGGCGGCGACAAGCTGACCACCCGCGTCTCGGTGGGCGGCACCGACCTGGAGTCGGCCCGCTCGCTGCGCGTACGGCCCCGGCTGACCCGCATGGTCGCCGACCGGTTCGTCCCCGAGATGACCAAGAAGGGCAACCTCTCGTACGTGCTCACCGCCGAGGGCAAGGCCGCGGTGCGCACGACGGAGCTGCTGGGCGACGCCATGCAGTCGAAGGCGGCCGGGGTGCTCAAGAAGGGCCTCAAGCGCGCCCTGAAGGCCAAGCGGAACTTCGGCTCCGGCGAGCAGAAGATCAAGGTCTACCACGACGTCTTCTCGAAGCTGCCGGTCAAGAAGGGCCTGGTCGTCTTCGAGAGCCACCTCGGCAAGCAGTACAGCGACAGCCCCAAGGCCATCTACGAGGAGATGCGCCGCCAGGGCGTGAAGTTCGACGCCGTCTGGTCGTACGCCGGCAGCGCGAAGGGCTTCCCGAAGGACGCCACCCTGGTCAAGCGGTGGAGCTGGCAGTACCTGCGGGCGCTGGCGCAGGCGGAGTTCTGGGTGGACAACCAGGGCTTCCCGCTCAAGCTCACCAAGCGCCCCGAGACCACGTACATCCAGACCTGGCACGGCTCCGCACTCAAGCGCATGGGCTTCGACGAGCCGCGCATCAAGGCTCAGGGCCGCTCGGGCCAGGACGCCTACCAGGTGGCGCTCGACCGCTTCGACCACTTCCTGATCCGCTCGGAGCACGACACCCGCACCCTCGCCAAGGGCTTCCGGCTGAAGGAGTCGGTGCTGCTGCGCACCGGCTACCCGCGCAACGACGAGCTCGTCGCGGCCCACCGGAACGAGACGGAGAGCGGCGAGCGCGTCCGCGGGCCGCTGGCCGCCGAGCTGGGCATCGCCCCCGACAAGACGGTGCTGCTGTACGCGCCGACCTTCCGGGCCGGTCCCGACGGGGCCGTGCGGGGCTTCGAGCTGCCCTTCGACGTGGAGCGCTTCGCGGAGGAGCTGGGCGACCGCTTCACGCTGCTGATCCGCACCCACTACCTCAACAGCGTCACGCTGCCCCCGTCGGTGCGCGGCAAGGTCATCGACGTCAGCCGGCACCACGACATCAGCCCGCTGCTGGCCCTGGCCGACGGCCTGGTGACGGACTACTCCTCCGTGATGTTCGACTACGCGGTGCTCGACCGCCCCATGATCTTCTTCGCGTACGACTACGCCGAGTACGTGGACGACATCCGCGGCACGTACTTCGACCTGAAGGAGAAGGCGCCCGGTCCGGTCGTCTCCTCCGCCGACGAGCTCTTCGAGACCGTGGACGGCTTCGAGGACACCGCGGCGAAGTTCTCCGAGGCACGGCAGCGGTTCCTCGCCGAGTTCGGCGAGCACGACCGTGGCGACGCGGCGAAGCAGATCGTCGAGCAGTTCTTCACCAGGGGAGCAAGTGACCGATCAGACCCCACGGCCGGGAGGCCGTGACCTCTTCCTCGTCTGCAACAGCGTGGACGAGCTGGGCGGGGTGACCACCTGGTCGCACCAGATCGCCCGGCTGTTCACCGAGCGCGGCAACCGCGTCCACGTCATCGGCATCGCGCCGGTCGAGGAGCACCTCCGCCAGGAGCTCCCGGCCGGCCTGCCGTACGCGACGACCACGCTCTACGAGGAGAGGCCGCCCAGCATCCCCCCCATAGAGGGTCTGAAGGGGAGGCTGAACGCGGCGGAGCGGGCCCGCCGCGCGTCCCGCGCGTCGCAGATGCGCGCGAAGGCCGAACAGCTGTCGGAGATGTTCCGGGCGGCCGGCCCCGGCGCCGTCGTGATCGTCACCCAGGTGTGGGCGATGGAGTGGGTGGCGCTGGCCGACACCAAGAACGTCACGCTGATCGGCATGAGCCACGAGTCCTTCGAGGCCAGCAACAAGTCCTCGCGCGGCGGCCGGGTGCGCCGGTACTACCGCGACGTCGACCGGATGCTGGTCCTCACCCCGGAGGACGCCGACCGGTGGATCCGCGCCGGGATGGACAACACCGGCAGCATGCCCAACCCCCTCCCCTTCCTGCCGGACACCCCCGCGCCGCGCACCGCCAAGGTGGTCGCGTCCATCGGCCGGCTCTCCGACGAGAAGGGCGTCGACCTGCTGCTGGACACCTGGGCGGAGGTCGCGCCGAAGCACCCCGGCTGGACGCTGCGCATCTACGGCGCCGGCGGCGACGAGCCGCTGCTGCGCGCCCGCTGCACCGAGCTGGGCCTCGACGACTCCGTCGCGTGGATGGGCCGCACCGGCGACGTGCTCGGCGCCCTCACGGGCGCCTCGGTGTTCGCCCAGGCCTCCCGCGCCGAGGGCTTCCCGATCACGCTGCTGGAGGCGATGGCGGCGGGCGTGCCGTGCGTCGCCTTCGACTGCGCCCCCGGCGTCCGCGAGATCGTCCGGCACGGCGAGGACGGCCTGCTGGCCCGGGTGGGCAACACCATGGAGCTGGCCTCCCACCTCGACCGGCTGCTCTCGGACCGGGAGCTGCGCGACCGGTTCGGGGACGCGGCCTTCCACAACGTGAAGCGCTATGCCAGCAGCGAGATCATCGACCGCTGGGAGGCGCTTTTCGCGTTCCTCCAGCGCTGAGGAGGACGAAAAGGCCGATAGGCCCGGTTTCCGGCAAAGGATCTTTCGGGCACGGGCGACGGGTCACCATTTGAGCAGTGGTGGCCCGTCGTCCTCGTCCGTAACCTCGGGTTGCAGGAAGCAGTCTGGGCACAAACCCGAGGAAGTAGCCACATGGGCCCGCGCGTCAGTGTCATCGTCCCGGTCCACAACACCGAGAGATACCTCCGGCGCTGCTTCGATTCCGTGGCCGCCCAGACCCTCGGGCAGGACCGGATCGAGGTCATCGCCGTCGACGACGGCTCGGGCGACGGCTCGGGTGCGTGGCTGGACGCCTGGGCGGAGACCCACCCGAACGTGAGCGTGGTCCACCAGCCCGCCTCCGGCGGGGCGGGCAGGCCGCGGAACGTGGGCATCGAGCGGGCCACCGGCGAGTACCTGTTCTTCCTCGACTCCGACGACTACCTCGGCACGGAGGCCCTGGAGCGGATGGTCGCCATGGCCGAGGAGCAGGGCTCGGACGTGGTGTACGGGCGGATCGTGGGCATCGGCGGCCGCCCCGCCCCCGTGGACCTGCGGCTGAACAGCCCGGACGTGAGCATCTTCGACTCCCCCGTCTACTGGACCCTCGCCGCCTACAAGCTGTGGCGCCGCACCCTGATCGAGAAGCACGGCCTGCGCTTCACCGAGGGCTACCTGATCAACGAGGACATCCCCTTCGCCGCGCACGGCGTCCTGCACGCCGAGAAGATCTCCGTGGTCGCCGACCACGACTGCTACTTCCTGGAGGGCCGCGACGACGGCAGCAACGCCAGCCGCCAGGACGTGGACTGGGTGCGCCAGCTGGCGTACGTCTCCGGGATCCTCGACATGGTGGCCGCGCACGTCCCCGAGGGGCAGGACCGGGACAAGCTGATGGAGCGCCACTTCCACGGCGAGGTGCTGAGCATGTTCGGCGCCCCCTACCTCGCCCGCGACGAGGAGGGCCGCCGGGCCATGGCCGGGGCGGCCGCCCCACTGGTCGAGAAGTGGATGACGGAGCGGATAGCCACGGCACTGCCGCCGCGCCTGCGGCTGCGCGCCCACTGCCTGCGCACCGGCGACCTCGCGCAGCTCACCGCCGCCGTCGAGGCCGACACGGCCCGTGAGCTGGGGCCGGCCGTCATCGAGGGCGACCGTGCCTACGCCGCGTACCCGGCCTTCCGCGACCCCGCGGCCGGGATACCCGACGAGGTCTTCGACCTCACCTCCCGCATCACCCTGCGGCACCGCCTCACCGACCACCACTGGGACGGCCCGGTGCTGCGGCTGACCGGCACCGCCCGGCTGGAGGGGCTCGGGCCCGCCACCGAGCAGGGCGCCGGGATCCTGTTGCGGCGTCAGGGGTACACGTACTGGGTGCCCGCCGAGACCGACGAGGACGGCCACTACACCGCTGCGATCGACGTCGGCCACGCGGCCGACGGGGGCCCGCTGCCGGACGGCATCTGGACGATGCGCGTCACCGCGGCCGCCGGCGAGCTGGTCAAGGACGCCTGGCTGCCGCGGCCCGAGGGCGCCGCGTACGACGCCCCGCCCGAGCCCAGGGTCGTGGACCGCGGCCGGGCCGCCGGGCCGACGGCCGTGACCGTCTTCCACTCCGACCCGCACCGGCACGTGAACCTGGACGTCGGCGCCACCCGCTACCCCCTGGGCCGCGATGCCCTGGGCGCGGTGCACGTCGGCCCGCTGGGCCGCACCACCGTCGAGGCCTCCGCCACGGTGCCGGGCTGGCCCGCGGACGCCCCGGTGCACCTGGTGCTGACGGCGCCGGGCAAGGCGCCCTTCGTGACCCCGGGCCGGGGCTCCAGCTTCGGCGAGAGCAAGGTCTCCGCCGCCGCCGGCCTGCGGGGCGTGCCGGTGGGCACCTGGGAACTGGCGCTCCGGCTGGAGCACCGCGGGTTCCTGCGGGACCTGCCGGTGCGCGGTGCCGACGGCGAGCGGCTGCGCGTCACCGTACGGCCGTCCGTGCCGCAGCGGCTGGTGCGGAAGGCCCGCAGGACGCTGGGCCGGGCACGGAGGACCGTGGGCTGACGAGCCTCAGATGATCTCGGCGCCGGCCGGGGCGCGGTGCATGCCCCAGCCGGCCCAGGCCGAGCCGATCATGTCGCGCACGTCGTGCCGGGCCTTCCAGCCCAGCTCGCGCTCGATCAGGTCGGCTGAGGCCACGACGCGGGCCGGGTCGCCGGGGCGGCGCGGGGTGACGAGGGGCTCGACGGTGTGGCCGGTGATCTCGTTGATGAGGTCGACCATCTCGCGCACGGAGGCGCCCTCGCCGCGGCCGATGTTGACGGTCAGGTCGCGCGCGGTGCCCGCCGCGGCCCACTCGGCCAGCTTGCGGGCGGCGACCACGTGCGCGTCCGCCAGGTCCTCGACGTGGATGTAGTCGCGGACGCAGGTGCCGTCGGGGGTCGGGTAGTCGTCGCCGAAGATGCGCGGCGCCTCACCGGCGTCGAGCCGCTCGAAGACCATCGGGACGAGGTTGAAGACGCCGGTGTCGGCGAGTTCCGGGGTGGCCGCGCCCGCCACGTTGAAGTAGCGCAGGCAGGCGGTGGAGATGCCGTGGGCCTGGCCCGCGGCGCGCACCAGCCACTCGCCGGCGAGCTTGGTCTCGCCGTAGGGGCTGAGCGGCTTGCAGGGCGTCTCCTCCGTCACGAAGTCGACGTCCGGCATGCCGTAGACGGAGGCGGAGGAGGAGAAGAGGAAGTTCTTCACGCCCGCGTCCGCGACGGCCTGGAGCAGGACGGTGAGGCCCTGGACGTTCTCGTGGTAGTAGAACAGCGGCTTCTCGACGGACTCGCCGACCTGCTTCTTGCCCGCGAGGTGCACCACGCCGGTGATGTGGTGCCGCCGGAGGGTCTCGTCGAGGACCAGCCGGTCGAGTACGGAGCCGACCACCAGCGGCACGCCCTCCGGGACGCGGCGGGCGTCACCCGTGGACAGGTCGTCCAGCACCACGACGCGCTCGCCCGCGAGCTGCATCGCGCGGACCACGTGCGAGCCGATGTAGCCGGCGCCACCGGTGATCAGAAAGGTCATTGTTACTCCTGATTCCTGTCCTTGCGGGTCTCCGCGGTCCCTGCGTGCCGCGGGGTCGGCAGCGGTGTCGTCAGCCCGCCGAGCCTGCGGCCCTGGCCATCCGGGCCCGGCCCAGCCGGTTCCTGACCAGGCTGACCGTGCCGTGCATCCCGGGGGCGAGCCGCATCCCGAGCGAGCCGGAGTTCGTCACGTAGGACTGCACCAGCAGCACACCGTACCTTCTGCTGGGGACGGCCCGGCGGCTCAGCCGGTTCCCCGAACAGCGCAGGGATGCGAGCAGCGTCTCGCCGCCGGCGCACTCCACGCGCAGCTGGACCTGCCATATCTGCAGGCCGGGGCGGCCGCGGCGGCGTCCGGCGCGGGCCAGGGCGGTGAGGCCGACCGGCAGGTCCGCGGTCCAGGAATCCGGACCCGCGGGGGTGAGGGGCGTGGAGCTCCCGACGTGCGGCTCGTCGCTGCCGCGGGTGCGGAACTCCAGCCGGGCGGTACGGGGGGCGGCCGCCGCCAGGCGCCCGTACAGGTCGTGGACGCGGACCCTGATCCGGCCGTCGACCCCGGTGACCAGCTCGGCGTCCACGGTGACGGGCAGCCGGTCCGGCGCCAGCTCGTCGAGTCCGTCGAGCACGGCGGTGGGCAGCTCCTCGCTCCACACGGCGGTGCCGTCGGCGTCCCGCGCGTACGGCGGGAGCAGCCGCGGCGGTTCGGCGGCGAACGCGACCAGCCTGGCGATGTCGGCGGGTGGGGGGTCGGTGGCGCGCAGCACGTTGACGATCCAGCGGGCGGAGGCGTCCGCCGCGGCGACCTCCGACGGCAGGAAGCCGGCGAGGTACTCGCGGGTCAGCGTCCACCAGGCCTGCTGGTACTCGGGGTCGGTGCCCAGCTCGCGGAGGTACATGCGCAGGTCGTACTCGAGGAACTTGACCCGGCAGGCGTGGACGAGGGCGTCCGCGCCGGCGTGCCGCAGGATCTCGACGGCCTTGTGGTGGGCGTCGACCCGGGCCCGCCAGTTGCCGATGTCGGCGCGGTCCAGGGAGATGGAGACCTGCGCGGCGCTGCGGCGCACGTGCCAGACGTAGACGAGGTCCGGGATCACGGCGATGCGCGGGGCGGCGGCGAGCACCTGTGCGGTGAAGACGAAGTCCTCGTAGATGAAACGACCGTCGGGAAAGCGGATCGAATGCTTGTCCAGGAAGGAGCGCTCGTAGAGCTTGTTGACGCACAGGGTGTCGCGGACGAGCTCGGGCTTGTCCGCGGGCCGCTCGATGACCGCGGGAGCCTGGTACAGCCCGGGCACCCAGGGCGTGTCCTGCCCCTGCGGGAGCTCCCGGCGCACGCAGGCGCCGACGGTCACCGGCGCGTTGTGGCGCAGGGCGGCGCGCAGGAGGGCCTCGGCCGCCCCCTCGGGCAGCACGTCGTCGCTGTCGAGGAACAGGACGTACGGGGCCGACGCGGCGGCGATCCCGTCGTTCCGCGGGGTGCCGCAGCCGCCGCTGTTCTCCGAGCGGTGGATCACCCGCAGGCGCGGGTGTACGGCGGCCAGCTCGTCCAGCACCTGGGCGGTGCCGTCGGACGAGCGGTCGTTCACGGCGATGACCTCGGAGACCACCGGGCCCTGGGAGAGGGCCGACCGTACGGCCTCGCCGACGAGCCGGGCGTCGTTGTAGGCGATCACCACGACGGCGACGCTGCCGTCACGGGCGGAAGGCGCAGTTCCGCCCGGGTGCTGAGGGAGCACGTTACTCACCCCGGGATCCTACGGGAGCCCGGTGAACAGCCCGTTCCACCCCTCGGCCGGAGCCGGCGCCGGGGCACACGACGCGGCCGGGGCCGGGCGCACACCGCAGCCCCGGGCCGGGCATACGCCGTACGCCCGGCCCCGGGATCACGCGGACCGTCAGAAGGGACGGAACTCGTCGAACTCGCGCTGCACGTCGTCGCGGCGCGCCTCCTTCTCGCGGCGGCGCTGGGTCGCCGGACGCGGGGCGTCCAGGCGGTGGTCCTCACCACGGCGGCCGAGCATCTCGGCACCCGCCGTCAGCGTCGGCTCCCAGTCGAAGACGACCGCGTCCTCGTCGGAGCCGATGGCCACGCCGTCGCCCGCCCGGGCACCGGCCTTGACCAGCGCGTCCTCGACGCCGAGGCGGTTGAGGCGGTCGGCCAGGTAGCCCACGGCCTCGTCGTTGTTGAAGTCCGTCTGGCGCACCCAGCGCTCCGGCTTCTCGCCGCGCACCCGGTACACGTCCTCGGCCTCGTCGTAGGCGACGGTGAAGCCGGCGTCGTCCACGGCCTTCGGACGGATGACGATGCGGGTCGCCTCCGCCTTCGGCTTGCGGGCGCGCGCCTTGGCGACGATCTCGGCCAGTGCGAACGACAGCTCCTTGAGGCCCGTGCGGGCGACCGCGGAGACCTCGAAGACCTTGTAGCCGCGCTCCTCCAGCTCGGGACGGATCATCTCCGCCAGGTCCTTGCCGTCGGGGATGTCGACCTTGTTCAGGACCACCAGGCGCGGGCGCTTCTCCAGGCCGCCGCCGTACAGGCGCAGCTCCTCCTCGATCACGTCGAGGTCCGAGACCGGGTCGCGGTCCGACTCCAGCGTCGCGGTGTCCAGCACGTGCACCAGCACCGAGCAGCGCTCGACGTGACGCAGGAACTCGAGGCCGAGGCCCCGGCCCTGGCTGGCGCCCGGGATCAGGCCCGGCACGTCGGCGATCGTGTAGACCGTCGAGCCGGCGGTGACCACGCCGAGGTTGGGGACCAGAGTGGTGAACGGGTAGTCGGCGATCTTCGGCTTCGCGGCGGAGAGCACGGAGATCAGCGAGGACTTGCCGGCGCTCGGGTAGCCGACGAGGGCCACGTCCGCGACGGTCTTGAGCTCCAGGACGACGTCGCCGGCGTCACCGGGCTCGCCGAGCAGGGCGAAGCCGGGGGCCTTGCGGCGGGCGGAGGACAGCGCGGCGTTGCCGAGGCCGCCGCGGCCGCCCTGGGCGGCGATGTACGTGGTGCCCTCGCCGACCAGGTCGGCCAGGACGTTGCCCTGCTTGTCCAGGACCACCGTGCCGTCCGGCACCGTCAGGACCAGGTCCTGGCCGTCCTTGCCGGAGCGGTTGCCGCCCTCGCCGGGCTTGCCGTTGGTGGCCTTGCGGTGCGGGCTGTGGTGGTACTCCAGCAGCGTCGTGATCGACTGGTCGACGGTGAGGATCACGTCGCCGCCGCGGCCGCCGTTGCCGCCGTCCGGGCCGCCGAGCGGCTTGAACTTCTCCCGGTGAACGGAGGCACAGCCGTGGCCTCCGTTACCCGCGGCGACGTGCAGCTCGACGCGGTCCACGAAGGTGGTCATGGGGGGTGCCTCCGATACTGAGGGGTGAATCAGGCGAAATGTGGGTGCAGTACTGCACCCATGGAAACGCGCCGAGGGCGGACCCGCTTCCCGGCATGGCCAGGAAGTCTGAGATCCGCCCTCGGTGGGTGCTGCGTGTCGTTCCGCTGACGCCTGGATCAGGCGGCGGGAACGATGTTCACGACCTTGCGGCCACGGTGGGTGCCGAACTGCACCGCGCCGGCCTGCAGGGCGAACAGGGTGTCGTCGCCACCACGGCCCACGCCCGCGCCGGGGTGGAAGTGGGTGCCGCGCTGGCGGACGAGGATCTCACCAGCGGAGACGACCTGACCGCCGAAGCGCTTCACGCCGAGCCGCTGGGCATTGGAGTCGCGACCGTTCCGGGTGGACGATGCGCCCTTCTTGTGTGCCATGTCTCAGTCCCTCTTTACTTCGCGGCCGACGGGATCGCGGTGACCTTGATCGCCGTGTACTGCTGGCGGTGACCCTGGCGACGGCGGTAGCCGGTCTTGTTCTTGTAGCGGAGGATGTCGATCTTCGCGCCCTTGTGGTGGTCCACGACCTCGGCCTGGACCTTGATGCCGGCCAGGACCCACGGGTCGCTGGTCACGGAGTCGCCGTCGACAACGAGCAGGGTCGAGAGCTCGACCGTGTCGCCAACATTGGCAGTGGAAATCTTGTCAACCTCAACGATGTCGCCGACAGCAACCTTGTGCTGGCGACCACCGCTGCGCACGATGGCGTACACGCGGATCTCTCTCTCACTCGGGACGGAACCCCTGAAGCCAGCCGGCCCCGGCCGATGCACGGGCGGCCTCCCCCACGCCGCGAGGCCGGGAGGTGTGGTGCTCAGGAGTGCGGCGTGCCTCAGACACGCCGACGGTCAAGGTTACGGGGCCCGGTTTGAGAGGTCAAACCGGGCCCTGTGAACCGGTCAGGCGTCGGTGGAGGCCGACACGGAGGGCAGCGTCTGCTGCTCCGCCGCGGCGGTCTTCTTCGTCGCCTTCTTGGCCGTGGTCTTCTTGGCCACCGTCTTCTTGGCGACCGCCTTCTTCGCGGTGGTCGTCTTCTTGGCGGCGGCCTTCTTCGCGGGGGCCTTCTTGACGGCTGCCTTGCGGGCCGTCTTCTTGGCCGGAGCGGCCTCCTCGGCCTCCACCGGAGCCTCGGCCTCCGCGGCGGCCTCGGGGGCCTCCGCCGGCGCCTCGGCCGCCGGGGCGGCGACGACCACGACGGCCGCCTCCGCCGCACCCGCCGGCGAACCGGCAGGCGCGGTGGCCTTACGGGTGGCACGGCGGCGCGCACGCGGCGGCGCGGCGGTCTCCGCCACCGGCGCCTCGGCCTGCGCGGCCTCCGGCTCCTCAGCGGCGGCCGGAGCCTCCGCCACGGGCTCGGCGGCCACGGGCTCGGCCACTGCCACCGGCTCGGCCGCCGGTACGACGACCTCCGCAGCGGCCTCGGCGGCCTTCGGGGCACCCGCCGGAGCGGTGGCCTTCCGGGTCGCGCGGCGACGCGTACGGCCCTTGAGGGCGACCTCCTCGGCCGACGCCTCCACGTCCTCCGGGGCGGCGCCGACGGCCTCGACCGTCTCGGCGACCGCGACGGCCTCCGCGACGACCTCGGCGGCCGGCTCCAGCACCGTGTCCACGGGCTCGGTGACCGGCTCGTCCATCACCACCGGGGCGGCGACGACCGGAGCGGTCGCCTTGCGGGTGGCCCGGCGGCGCGAGCGACGGCCGCGCACCGCGGCCTCCGCCTCGGCGGCGCTGCTGTACAGCTCCTCGTCCGGGGCGAACGCCGGCTCGGGCAGCGCGACCGGCGCCGCGGCCTCGGCCGCGACCTCCGCCGCCGTCTCGACGGCCTCGGCGGACTCGCCCGCCACGGTCTCGACCTCGTGCTCGTGGTCGTGGCCCTCGGCACCGCCGCGGCCGCGCCTCTTCGCACGCTTGCCGCCGCCACCGACCGCGGTCGGCTGCTCCATGTGCACGATCACGCCGCGGCCGTTGCAGTGGACACAAGTCTCGGAGAAGGACTCCAGCAGACCCTGGCCCACCCGCTTGCGGGTCATCTGGACCAGGCCCAGCGAGGTGACCTCGGCGACCTGGTGCTTCGTACGGTCCCGGCCCAGGCACTCCAGCAGGCGCCGCAGCACGAGGTCCCGGTTCGACTCCAGCACCATGTCGATGAAGTCGATGACGACGATGCCGCCCAGGTCGCGCAGCCGCAGCTGGCGCACGATCTCCTCGGCCGCCTCCAGGTTGTTCCGGGTGACGGTCTCCTCGAGGTTGCCGCCCTGGCCCGTGAACTTGCCGGTGTTGACGTCGATGACGATCATCGCCTCGGTCTTGTCGATCACGAGGGAGCCGCCCGAGGGCAGCCACACCTTGCGGTCGAGCGCCTTGGCGAGCTGCTCGTCGATCCGGTACGTGGCGAAGATGTCGACCTCGGAGGTCCACCGCTGCAGGCGGTCTGCCAGGTCCGGCGCCACGTGGTTGACGTAGCCGTGGATGGTCTCCCACGCCTCGTCACCGCTCACGATGACCTTGGAGAAGTCCTCGTTGAAGATGTCGCGGACGACGCGGACGGTCATGTCCGGCTCGCCGTACAGCAGCGACGGCGACGAGGTCGTCATCTGCTTCGACTTCTTCTGGATGTCCTCCCACTGCGCCTGCAGACGCTCGACGTCGCGGCGCAGCTCGTCCTCGCTCGCACCCTCGGCGGCGGTGCGCACGATCACGCCCGCGTCCTCGGGGACGATCTTCTTGAGGATGGTCTTCAGACGCGCGCGCTCGGTGTCGGGCAGCTTGCGGCTGATGCCGGTCATCGAGCCCTCGGGCACGTAGACCAGGTAGCGGCCCGGCAGCGAGACCTGCGAGGTCAGACGGGCGCCCTTGTGGCCGATCGGGTCCTTGGTGACCTGCACGAGCACCGACTGGCCCGACTTCAGGGCGGACTCGATGCGGCGCGGCCCGTTGGCCAGGCCGAGCGCCTCGAAGTTGACCTCACCGGCGTACAGGACGGCGTTGCGGCCCTTGCCGATGTCGATGAACGCGGCCTCCATGGACGGCAGCACGTTCTGGACCTTGCCCAGGTAGACGTTGCCGACGTACGAGGTGGCCTGCTCCTTGTTGACGTAGTGCTCGACGAGCACGTTGTCCTCGAGGACGCCGATCTGGGTGCGCTCGCCGTTCTGGCGGACGACCATCACGCGCTCGACGGCCTCACGGCGGGCCAGGAACTCGGCCTCGGTGATGATCGGCACGCGGCGGCGGCCCTGCTCGCGGCCCTCGCGGCGGCGCTGCTTCTTCGCCTCCAGACGGGTCGAGCCCTTGATGGACTGCACCTCGTCGGAGGGCTCGGCCTTCTCGCGCGCCGGACGCGGCTCGCGGACCTTGACGACGGTGCGGACACCGTCCTCGTCGGTGGCCTCGGCCTCGCCCGCGGTGTCGCCGGACCGACGGCGGCGGCGACGGCGACGGCGGCTGGAGCTGCTGCCCAGGCCCGCGGCGCCCTCGTCGGCCTCCTCCTCGTCGTCCTCGTGCCCCTCGGCCTCGTCGGACTCCTCCGCCTCCTCGTCGGCGGACTCCTCCGCCTCGGCGGCCTCGCCACGACGGCGGCGACGGCCACCACGGCGACGGCGGCGCGCGGGGCGCTCGTCGCCCTCGGCCTCGTCCTCCGCCTCGGCCTCTTCGAGCTCGGCCTCGACGGCCTCCTCCTCGGCCTCGGCCTCGGGCTCCTGCTCGATGACCGGCTCGGGCTCGGCGGCACCGCCACGGCGGCGACGGCGACGGCCGGACACCGGCGCGGGCGCCTCGACGACCTCGGTCTCCTCGGTCTCCTCCACCTCGGCCTCGCGCAGCGCGGCGGCCTCGGCGGCGGCCTGGGCCGCGGCGGTCTCCGGGGTCTGGAACATCGGCTCGGTGAACACCGGCGCCTGGAAGACGGCCACGGCGGGGCGCGCCGCACGGCGGGCGGGCGCGGCCTGCTCGGCGGCGGGCGCCTCGGCGCGGGCCTCGGCCCTGGCCGGGGCGGCGGCACGGGTCGCGCGGCGGCGGGTACGGCCCTGCGGGGCGTCCACGGCGTCGGCGACGGTCACGGTCTTCGCCGGCGCGGCGGCGGCCGGGGCCTCGGCGGCCTCGGAACCGGCGGCGGGGGCGGTGGTGGCGCGGGTGGCGCGGCGGCGGGTGCGCTTGGGAGCGGCGTCCTCGACGACCGGCTCGGCGACGGGCGCCTCGGCAGCCGGGGCCTCCGCCTCTTCGGCGGCCTCGTCCTCGTCCTCGGCCTCGACGGCCGGAACCTCCTCGGCCACCGGCGCGGCGACGGCGCGGGTGGCACGGCGGCGCGTGCGCTTGGGGGCGGCCTCCTCGGCCACCGGCTCGGCGGCGGGCGCCTCGGCGGCCGGGGCCTCCACGGGAGCCTCGGCGGCGGCCGCGTCCGCGCCCGGGGTGCTCACGGCGCGGGTCGCACGCCGGCGCGTGCGCTTCGGAGCGGCGTCGTCGGCCACCGGCTCGGCGGCGGGCGCCTCGGCGGCCGGGGTCTGCGCGGGAGCCGCAGCCGGGGTCTCGGCGGGGGTCTCCTCCGCCACCGCGGCGGTGGTGGCGCGGGTGGCACGGCGGCGCGTGCGCTTCGGCGCGGCCTCCTCGGCCACCGGCTCGGCGGCGGGCGCCCCGGCGGCCGGGGCCTCCACGGGAGCCTCGGCGGCGGCCGCGTCCGCGGCCGGGGTGCTCACGGCGCGGGTCGCACGCCGGCGCGTGCGCTTCGGAGCGGCCTCCTCGGCCGCGGGGGCCTCGGCCGGAGCGGCCTCGGCGGCGGGGGCCGGAGCGGCCTCCTCGGCGGCGGCCGTCACCGGCGTACCGCCGGGAGGGCCGGCCGGACGCGACGCGGCCCGGCGCCGGCGGCGCGGGGGCAGCGTGTCGCTGGGGCTTTCGTCGGCATTGCGCTGCGCCGACGCGTCAGTCGATTCGTACTCGAGCATGCGGGCGGTTCTCCCGTCACGCTCCCGGGCGCCACGCCTGACTTCCGGCCCGCTCGGTTCCGCGCGATGAGCGCGGACCCTGCGTCCGGGGCGCGTGCGCCGCACGGGAGCTCTAGTCCATGACCGCCGGTTCCGTACGCGATGTGACGCACGGCCTGGCGGAAGTCTTCAGGTGGGTGCGCGGCCCGACCCAGGTGGCTCCCGAGTGCCAGGGCTGCGCGTCGACGGCTGTCCCTACGCGGGACCTCCTCCGGCGCCTACGCGCTGGCAGGTCCGGCGGCCGTGGGTGGGGCGGCCGTGACTGCCTCGCGGTCGGGCGCGAGCGGGTCGGTCACCGTGCCGGACTCCTCGTCGAAGAGCCCCTGCGCCAGCCTGGTCACCGCAGCGGGGACCGGCGGCGCCAGGTCGGCCACAGCTCGGAGACCGGACAGGACGTCGTCGGGTCGCACGGCAGGTGTCAAATGCCGAACAACCAGCCGCAGTATCGCACAGGCGTCGTCAGCAGGCCTATCAACCGCGGCAGGAAGAGCCTCGAGGCTCACCACGGCACCGCGGGTGTCGAAGGTGCGCACGCCGTTCTTGGTACGCCGCTGGACCTCGACGGCCTCGGCGGCGAGGAATGCCTCGGCGGCCCGCTGCGCCTCGGCGACCGCGACGCCGTCCAGCCGCAGCTCCCAGATGGAGGCGGTCAGCCGGTCGGCGAGACCCGAGGTGCGGGCCTCGACGGCGTCGGTGATGTCCAGCCCTGCGGGCAGCGACTCGTCGAGCAGCTCGCGGAGCTTCTCGGGGTCGCGGACCTGGGTGAGCGCGATCTCCAGGTACTCGGCCTCGCTGCCGGTACCGGTCGGCGCGGCGTTCGCGTACGAGACCTTCGGGTGCGGGGTGAAGCCGGCCGAGTACGCCATGGGCACCTCGGCGCGGCGCAGGGCCCGCTCGAAGGCACGCTGGAAGTCACGGTGGCTGGTGAACCGGAGGCGGCCGCGCTTGGTGTAGCGCAGGCGGATGCGCTGCACCGCGGGTGCGGGCGGCGGGCCTTCGGGCTGTCGCTTGCCCAGTGGTTCTTCTCCTTGATGCGGGGCGTGGCGCTCGCGCGCCGCCCTTGTGACGTCTTTCGCAGCGGGGGCGGCTACGGGGCCGCGCCTACGGCTGTCGTACTACCCAGAGTACGCGCCCCTGACCTCCCCGGTTCCCTGCCGGTGCGCCGCGCTCCCTACCCGAACAGGGCGACCCGCACCTCCCGCGCCGCCACCCGCACGCTCCTCCAGGCCTCCCGCGCCACCCGCCCCACGGGCACCACCACATACCGGTACACCCGCACGGCCCCCCACCCGACGAGCACCCACCCGAGCCACCCGAGGGCACGGCCGACGGCGCGCGAGGCGATGGCGGTGTACCGCCAGGCCCAGGCGAGCAGGGTCCCGACGGGCACCAGCACGTGGCGCCACAGCGGCCTTAGCAGGTACCGGTGAACGGCCAGGCCCAGCGGCACGAGCAGGTACCGCCACAGCAGCCGGGCCACGGGCGCGATCACGTACGTGCCGAACCACCGGGCCAGCCAGGCCAGCCCCCGGCCGACCGGGGCGAGCAGGTGCCGCCAGAGCAGCACGCCGACGGGCCGCAACACGTACCGCCACAGAGCCCGGACCGGCGCCACGACCAGCACCTCGAACAGCCACCCCAGCGCTCGGCCGAGGGGCTCGAGAAGGTACCGGTACGCCACCCGCAGCAGGAAGGTCAGCGCGTCCCAGACCAGCCGCACCGGCAGCACGACCACGAGCGCGATGCCGCGTGCCACTGCCCCGAGGCACCCTCCGCCGCCCGGCGGTCTCTTGTCGCGTTCCATACCGGCTAGGACATCAGAAGGCCCCCGGCCGTTGCGGCGGGGGCCGGGAGGGTGCTGAGCGGTCAGTCGATGGTGCCGGGCTCGGCCAGCCACTGCGTGCGCACGTCGATCACACCGCTGAGGGTGTCGAAGTCCCGGTCGTAGTGCAGCACCGTCAGACGGTGCTCCCGCGCCGTGACCGCGACGAGGATGTCGGCGGCACTCGCCGACCGGTGCCAGCCCCGCTCGACCAACGCTTCCTGGACATCGAGCGCCTTGAGCCAGCCGTCCTCGGGCACGGGCTGCCAGCCGTAGAGGCTGCGCAGCTGGGACTTCATCTCCTTGTAGTGGTCCGAAGCCCTGGCCGAGTAGAGCATTTCGAACTCGGTCGGCTCGCAGACGGAAATGCGCCCTGCCCGGAGACGCTCGAGCCAGGACTCACGGACCTTCGGGCGCAGGATGCGCGCGGCGGCCGACTTGTCGATGAGGTAGAGCTCGGACTTCACCTAGCGCCACACCCGTTCCTCGAAGTCGGGCTCCAGCATGTCGTCGAACGCACCCTCGTCGGCAAGCTTGATCATCCGCTCCAGCGCCCGCTCCCTCTTGAGCCGTGCTCCTATTTCCTGCAGCGCCGCGTTGACCGTGTCCTTCTTGGTCTTGGTGCCGAGCGCCTCCGCCGCGAGCGCGAGCGCTTCCTCGTCAATATCGATCAAGGTCTTGGCCATAAAGAACACCTCCACCATGGAGGATATCCAGCAGCGGTGATTGCAGAAACAATTCACTGCCACACGAACACATATGCCCCCTCACCGTTCCCGGTGAGGGGGCATATGCGGCGTCAGCCTGCGGCTACTTCACGACCGTCAGCGGCAGGAGCTTCTTGCCGGTGGGGCCGATCTGGATGTGCGTGTCGAGCTGAGGACAGACGCCACAGTCGAAGCACGGGGTCCAGCGGCAGTCCTCGACCTCGGTTTCGTCGAGGGCGTCCTGCCAGTCCTCCCAGAGCCAGTCCTTGTCCAGGCCGGAGTCCAGGTGGTCCCAGGGGAGGACCTCCTCGTACGTGCGCTCGCGCGTCGTGTACCAGGCGACGTCCACGCCGTGGTCGGGGAGGGCCTTCTCCGCCGCGCGCATCCAGCGGTCGTACGAGAAGTGCTCGCGCCAGCCGTCGAAGCGGCCGCCGTCCTCGTACACGGCGCGGATGACGTCGCCGATGCGGCGGTCACCGCGCGAGAGGAGGCCCTCGACGATGCCCGGCTTGCCGTCGTGGTAGCGGAAGCCGATCGAGCGGCCGTACTTCTTGTCGCCGCGGATCTTGTCGCGGAGCTTCTCCAGGCGGGCGTCCGTCTCCTCCGCCGAGAGCTGCGGGGCCCACTGGAACGGGGTGTGGGGCTTCGGGACGAAGCCGCCGATCGAGACCGTGCAGCGGATGTCGTTCTGGCCGGAGACCTCGCGGCCCTTGGCGATGACGTTGACCGCCATGTCGCCGATCTGGAGCACGTCCTCGTCGGTCTCCGTCGGCAGGCCGCACATGAAGTACAGCTTCACCTGGCGCCAGCCGTTGCCGTACGCGGTGGCGACCGTGCGGATCAGGTCCTCCTCCGAGACCATCTTGTTGATGACCTTGCGCATGCGCTCGGAGCCGCCCTCGGGGGCGAAGGTGAGGCCGGACCGGCGGCCGTTGCGGGTCAGCTCGTTGGCCAGGTCGACGTTGAACGCGTCCACGCGGGTCGAGGGCAGGGACAGGCCCACCTTCTCGTCCTCGTAGCGGTCCGCCAGGCCCTTCGCGATGTCCGCGATCTCCGTGTGGTCCGCGGAGGAGAGGGAGAGGAGGCCGACCTCCTCGAAGCCCGTCGCCTTGAGGCCCTTCTCCACCATCTCGCCGATGCCGGTGATGCTTCGCTCCCGCACGGGGCGCGTGATCATGCCGGCCTGGCAGAAACGGCAGCCGCGGGTGCAGCCGCGGAAGATCTCGACGGACATCCGCTCGTGGACCGTCTCGGCGAGCGGCACCAGCGGCTGCTTCGGGTACGGCCACTCGTCGAGGTCCATGACGGTGTGCTTGGACACGCGCCACGGCACGCCGGAGCGGTTGGGGACGACGCGGCCGATGCGGCCGTCCGCCAGGTACTCGACGTCGTAGAAGCCCGGCACGTACACGCCGCCGGTCTTGGCGAGGCGGAGGAGGACCTCCTCGCGGCCGCCGGGGCGGCCCTCGGCCTTCCACTCGCGGATGATCTTCGTCATGTCGAGGACGGCCTGCTCGCCGTCGCCGATGACCGCGCAGTCGATGAACTCCGCGATCGGCTCCGGGTTGAAGGCCGCGTGGCCGCCGGCCAGGACGATCGGGTCGTCGATGCCGCGGTCCCGGGCCGACAGCGGGATGCCCGCCAGGTCCAGGGCCGTGAGCATGTTGGTGTAGCCCAGCTCGGTGGAGAAGGACAGGCCGAAGACGTCGAACGCGCCGACTGGCCGGTGGCTGTCCACAGTGAACTGGGGCACCTCGTGCTCGCGCATGAGGGCTTCCAGGTCAGGCCACACGCTGTACGTGCGCTCGGCGAGGACGCCCTCCTGCTCGTTCAGTACCTCGTAGAGGATCATGACGCCCTGGTTGGGCAGGCCGACCTCGTAGGCGTCGGGGTACATGAGGGCCCACCGCACGTCGCAGCTCTCCCACGGCTTGACCGTGGAGTTGAGCTCTCCGCCGACGTACTGGATGGGCTTCTGCACATGCGGGAGCAGCGCTTCGAGCTGTGGGAAGACCGACTCGGACATCTGGAACCTTCGTGGGCGGCAGGGGGCGACTATCTAGCGTAACCCGAGTGGAGGCGGCCCCCTGCCGCAAGATCACGACCGGAGGGGTGCCCGGAGCGCCGGATCGGAGGCCTTCTTCCACACGGCGGGCAGCTCGCGCTCGCCGAGGTCGCCCAGGGCCTCCTCCCGCCCGAACACCAGACCCCAGGTGAACGCCGACTCGCCGGCGGCGTGCGCCTGCGCGGCAAGGCCCCGCAGGGCCTCGCGGGCCACCACGCTGTCCTGGTGGTCGCCCAGCAGCGTCTGCACCTTCTTCAGCCGCTTGGCCAGCCGCTTCGCGGGCTTGCCCAGTGCCGGGGTGGCGGCCTCGGCGGCGTAACGGGCCCGCTTCGCGGCCTTGCGGGCGTCGTGCAGCGCGAGGTCGCGCTCGTGCCCGGGGTCCATCGCCAGCGCGTGGTCCACCCGCTCCGCGAGCCGCCCGTAGTCCCGCAGCACCGCCTTGGCCAGCACCTTCTCCGGGGCACCGGCCGCGCCCGGGAGCAGCGGCGGCCCGGCCAGCAGGCGGTCGAGGGAGCGCAGCAGCGTGAGGTACCTGGCGCTGTCGAGCACTGCGACGGCGCGGCGCCGGGATCCGGTGCGCCGGGCGGCGTTCCAGATCCGGAGCCGGCCGCGGACGGGACCGAGGAGGAGGGTGCGGGGCAGTTCGCCGAGCCGGGTCTGGAGGCGGTCCATCAGGACTTCCTGGTCCCTGTCCACGCCGAGTTCGCCGCCGAGCCAGCGCAGTTCCTCGGACAGGGGGTCGGTGGCGTTGCGGTCCAGCACCTTGCGGTAGGTCTTGAGGGCGCTGCGCAGCCGGCGTGCGGCGACGCGCATCTGGTGGACGGAGTCGGGGAGGTCGCGGCGTACGGCCGGGTCGTAGGAGATCAGTGCGTCGACCTGTTCGCGCAGGTAGTCCAGTACGTACGCGCCTGCGGTGCCCGGTGGCGGGGCGTCCGGGGGTGCGGGCTGCGCGGAGGGGGCGGGCGCGGAGCCGGTCTCGGCGAGCGCGCGGGCCAGCTTCGAGGGGGCGTCGGAGACCTTGAGCCCGGCCTTGCGGAACCGTTTCTCGACGGCGTCCAGGAAGGCGGGGTCGACGCCGTCGGCCAGTTCTGCCTCGACCTCGGTCCACTTGGCGGTGGCGCGGGGTTCCGCGAGCCGCTCGGCCCGTACGGCGTCGGTGCTGACCTCGGCGAGGAGGGCGCCGTCGGCGGCCTTGAGGTGCTGGACCTCGCGGGAGGAGAGGAGGCGTACGAGGGGGACGAGTTCGGCGTCCCGGATCCGGGAGCGGACGAGGGCTGCGAGGGCCCGGGGGACGGTGTCGCTGAGGGGGGCG
This sequence comes from Streptomyces sp. NPDC101118, assembly GCF_044759445.1. NCBI lineage: Bacteria > Bacillati > Actinomycetota > Actinomycetes > Kitasatosporales > Streptomycetaceae > Streptomyces > Streptomyces sp. NPDC101118. The sequence continues at coordinate 20,529 of NZ_JBIVZG010000007.1, forward strand.
CGGATCTCGTCCCGTACGCCGGGGGCGACGGGGAGCTTGAGGTGCCAGCCGGCGTCCTCGCCGCCGGTGCGGCGGCGCAGGGTGAGGCCGTCGGCGGCGAGCCGCTGGTCGGTGGTGTCGTAGTAGACGGCATCGAGGTCGGCCGTGCCCTGCGGCACGACCTCGGCGACGTCCGCGGTCCCGGTCAGGTCGGGCAGCTTCCGCTGTCGCTTCTTGGCTTGTGTGAACTCGAATTTCCGCTCGATCTCGCGCTTCGTGTCCGCCATAGACCGAACTTAGTCTTCATCAGCTCATCTTGTGAACGTTACGTCGATTTCGGCCGCCGGCCGTGCCGCCTCAGGCGGACATCGGCCGCTGGACCCTGATCGACTGCAGCAGTCCGATCGCCACCCAGACCGCGAACATCGAGGACCCGCCGTACGACACGAACGGCAGCGGCAGGCCCGCCACCGGCATGATGCCGAGCGTCATCCCGATGTTCTCGAAGGACTGGAACGCGAACCACGCGATGATGCCGGCGGCCACGACCGTGCCGTACAGCTCGGTGGTCTCGCGGGCGATCCGGCAGGCCCGCCAGAGGATCACGCCGAGCAGCAGGATGATCAGTCCGGCGCCGAGGAAGCCGAGCTCCTCGCCCGCCACGGTGAAGATGAAGTCGGTCTGCTGCTCGGGCACGAACTGGCCGCTGGTCTGGTGACCGTTGAACAGCCCCGCGCCGTACAGGCCGCCGGAGCCGATCGCGATGCGGGCCTGGTTGGTGTTGTAGCCGACGCCCGAGGGGTCGAGTTCGGGGTTGGCGAAGGCCGCGAAGCGGTTGATCTGGTACTCGTCGAGCACGCCCAGCGCGGCGACGAGGGCGGCGCCGGTCGCTCCGGTCAGGATCAGGCCGAGGACCCAGCGGTTGGAGGCGCCGGAGGCCAGCAGCACGCCGAGGACGATCACCACCATGACCATCACCGAGCCGAGGTCGGGCATCAGCATGACGATGCCCATGGGGAGTGCGGCGAGGCACAGCGCCTTGGCGACGGTGCGGTGGTCCGGGTGGGGCAGGTCGCCCGCGTCGACGCGGGCGGACAGCAGCATCGCCATGATCAGGATGATGGTGATCTTGACGAACTCGCTGGGCTGGAGCGAGAAGCCGCCGCCGATGACGATCCAGGCGTGGGCGCCGTTGATCGTCGCGCCGAGCGGGGTGAGCACGGCGAGGATCAGCAGGATCGAGATGCCGTAGAGGACCGGCACCGCCCCGCGCAGGGTGCGGTGGCCGAGCCAGACCGTGCCGATCATCAGGACGAGTCCGATGCCGGTGTTCAGGGCGTGCCGGAACAGGAAGTAGTACGGGTCGCCCTGGTTGAGCTCCGTGCGGCCGCGGGTGGCGGACCACACCAGCAGGGCGCCCAGCAGCGACAGGCCGAGGCTGGACAGCAGGATCGGCCAGTCGAGCCGGCGGAGCACGGAGTCACGGGCGGTGAGCTTCGCCAGCGGCCCGCGCTCCGGTGCGTAGCGGGAGACGGAGAATCCGTGGGGTGCGGTCATCGGGTCAGTCCCTCAGGTGGGCGGGCGGACCCGCGAGCGCCGGCAGCCCGTCGCCCTTCTCTCCGGGGTCGACCTTCTGGGCGTCCGGGTCGTACGGCTTGATCTCGGGCGCCTCGATGGTGCCGTCGGGCAGGATCTTCGGCAGGGCCTTCTGCGGCTGCGGCAGCAGGGCCCGCTTGAGGTCCTGGTTGCCGGCGTCGTCGAGGCCGTAGATGGCGTCGTAGATGTTGCGGACGGCGGGCCCGGAGGCTCCGGAGCCGGTGCCGCCCTGGGAGATGGTCATGATGATCGTGAAGTCCCTGGTGTACGTCGCCAGCCAGGAGGTCGTCTGCTTGCCGTAGACCTGGGCGGTGCCGGTCTTGGCGTGCATGGGGATGCGGTCCTGCGGCCAGCCGCCGAAGCGCCAGGCGGCGGTGCCGCCGGGCTCGACGACGGAGCGCAGTCCCTTGTCCAGGTTCTTGATCGTCGCGGCGTCGACCGGGAGCCTGCCGTGCGGGGTGGGCCTGATCTCGTGGACCGTCTTGCCGTCGGGGCTGATCACGGCCTTGCCGATGGTCGGGGTGTAGAGGGTGCCGCCGTTGCTGATGGCCGAGTAGGCGGTCGCCAGCTGGATCGGGGTGATCAGGACGTCGCCCTGGCCGATGGCGAAGTTGATGCTGTCGAAGGCCTTGAGCTGGTTGCCTTCGAGGCAGCTCTCGTACGCGATCTGCTCGACGTACGTGCCGCCCTTCTTGCCCTGCTTGCACCAGGCGTCCTTGTTGGCCTCCCAGAAGGCCTTCTTCCACTGGCGGTCCGGGATGCGGCCCTTGACCTCGTTCGGCACGTCGATGCCGGTCTCGCCGCCGAAGCCGAACTCACGGGCGGTCCGGTAGAACCAGTCGTGGGCGTTCTTCTTGGGCTTGAGGCCGCCGTCGCGCTGCCACTCCTGGTGGCCCAGGCGGTAGAAGACGGTGTTGCAGGAGAACTTGAGGGCGTCGCCGAGGGTGATGGGGCCGTGCCCCTTGGACTCGAAGTTCGCGAAGCTGCGGTTGCCCATGCTGTACGAGGCGCTGCAGTCGTACTTGTCGTTGAAGTCGTGCCCGGCGCGGACCGCCGCGCTCGCGGAGACCACCTTGAAGACGGAGCCGGCGGGAGCCTGGCCCTGGATGGCCCGGTTGAGCAGCGGGTAGTTGGAGTTCTTGCTGGTCAGCTTGGCGTAGTCCTTGGCGGAGATGCCGCCGACCCAGGCGTTGGGGTCGTAGTCGGGCTGGGAGGCCATGGCCACGACGCGGCCGGTCCTGGACTCCATGACGACGACGGCGCCCGCGTCGGCCTCGTACTTGCGGCCGGTGATCTTGTCGGTCTCCTGGCGCACGGTCTTCATCGCCTGGGCCAGCTCGTACTCGGCCACGGCCTGGACCCGCGCGTCGATGCTGGTGACGAGCGTGGAGCCCGGCACGCCGGGGTCGGACTCGGCCTCGCCCATGACGCGGCCCAGGTTGTCGACCTCGTAGCTGGTGACGCCCGCCTTGCCGCGCAGCTCCCTGTCGTACGTGCGCTCGATGCCGGAGCGGCCGACCTGGTCGGAGCGCAGGTGCGGGGAGTCGGTCGCCTTGGCCTTCTGGATCTCGTCGTCGGTGACCGGCGAGAGGTAGCCCAGCACCTGTGCCGTGCGGGCCCCGCCGGGCGCGGCGTAGCGGCGTACGGCGGTGGGCTCGGCGGTGATGCCGGGGAAGTCCTCGGGGCGCTCGCGGATCTGCAGCGCCTGCTGGGTGGTGGCCTCCGTGGTGACCGGGATGGGCTGGTACGGGGAGCCGTTCCAGCAGGGCTTGGGGGTCTCGGAGTCGCAGAGCCTGATCTTGTCCATGACCTCCTTGGGGGTCATGTCCAGGACGCCGGCGAGGCGGGTGAGCACGGCCTTGCCCCGGTCCTTTATCCGCATCAGCTCGGTGCGGCTGGCGGAGACGACGAGGCGGGTCTCGTTGTCGGCCAGCGGGACGCCGCGGGCGTCGAGGATCGGCCCGCGGACGGCGGGCTGGACGACCCGCTGGACGTGGTTGCCCTTCGCTTCTGCCGTGTACTCGTCGCCGTTGCGGATCTGGAGGTACCAGAGCCGCCCGCCGAGCGTGAGCAGCAGCGAGAAGACGATCACCTGGATGATGCCGAGCCGGATCTGCACCCGGGGGGTGCGTCCGGTCTCCGGGATGTTGGTCACGCGCTCCCCCTCAGAGCTTCTTCGCGCTCTTGATGCCCTTTATGCGGCCGGCGTTCGAGGCTCTGCTGCGGGCCGCCTTGATCCGCAGGCCGTTGCGCCGGCCGCCGATGCGCAGGCCGGTGCCGCCGGAGAGCCAGCCGGAGGCCACGTCGGTGCCCTGCGCGGGACCGGCGTTGGCCTCGACGGCCATCGGGTCGCTCTCGGCGCGCCGGGCCAGCGCCATGATGAGCGGCACGGTGAAGGGCGCGAGGAGCAGGTCGTAGAGGGCGGCGCTGAACAGCAGCCCGGTGAGGCCCACGTGGCGGGCGGCGTCGTCGCCGACGAGGGCGCCGACCGCTCCGTAGAGGAGGGTGGAGCCGACGGCGGCCGCGACCACGGTGAGCATCGGGCCCCAGGCGGACCGGAACCGGCCGTCGGAGGGCCGGACCAGTCCGCAGAGGTAGCCGACGACGCACAGGACCAGGGCGTACCGGCCGGCGGCGTGGTCGGCGGGCGGGGCGAGGTCGGAGAGCAGGCCCGCGCCGAAGCCGATGAGGGCGCCGCTGGTGTGTCCGTAGACCAGGGCGAGGGCGACGACGGTCAGCAGCACCAGGTCGGGCACGGCGCCGGGCAGTTGGAGGCGTGCGAGGACGGTGACCTGGACGACGAGCGCGACCACGACGAGGGTGGTCGCGAGCAGGATCCGGTTGAAGCGCATGGCGGCCTCCTAGTCGTCGGCCGGCTGACCGGCGTCTTCCCCGGCGCCGGCACGCGCGCTGGGGGTGACCGTCACGGTGACCGTCGGGGTGGGCTTGGGCGGGGCGGGCTTGGCCGGCAGGACGGCGTCGCGCGGGTCGGTGCGCGGGGGCATCACGACCACGCCGACGATGTCGAGGCGGGAGAAGCCGACGTACGGGCGGACGAAGACGGTACGGGTGAGACCGCCGCCCGCGGGGTCGACGCGGACCACCTCGCCGATCGGGACGCCCGGGACGAAGGGGCGGTTGGCGCGGGAGCCGAACGTGACGAGCCGGTCGCCGGGCTTGACCCTGGCCTTGCCGTTGAGCATCTGGACGGAGAGGGAGTGGTCGCCCTGGCCGGTGGCGAAGCCGAGTTCGCCGGTCTTCTCCAGGCGGGTGCCGACGGTGAAGTCGGGGTCGGTGGCCAGCAGGACGGTGGAGGTGTCGGGGCCGACCGTGGTGACCCGGCCGACGAGTCCGTCGCCGTTGAGCACGGTCATGTCGCGCTGGATGCCGTCCTTGGTGCCGACGTCGATGGTGACGGTCCAGGAGAAGCCCTGGGCCGCTCCTATCGCGATGACCTCGGCGCCCTTGATGCCGTACTGGCCGGCTCCGGCCTTCTTGAGCATGTCGTCGAGTTCGCGGATGCGGCTGCGGTTGCGGTCGTCGCTGCCGAGCTTCGCCTTCAGGGCCGTGTTCTCGCGCTCGAGTTCGGTGATGCGGTTGTGGCGCTCGCCGGAGTCGCGTACGGCGCCTATGGCGTTGGCGACCGGGTCGACGGCGGTCGCGACGCCCTTCTCCACCGGTCCGAAGACCGCGGCGGCGGCCTGCCGGGCACCGTCGACCGGTGACTCCTCGCCGGCCCGGATGTCCACCGTGATCAGCGCGAACGCGATGGCGACCAGCAGTACCAGGAGCAGCCGGCTCTCTCGTGTGTCCCTCACGTGCGGCGGCCGTGCCTTCCGTTTGATCCGTACCGACGCGGCGGGCTCCACTGGAGCCGGTGCGCGCACCGGGTCTCTTGCCTGTATATCAACGATCCGCCGCACGGGCGCGGTAGCACCCGTACGGCGGATCTGTGTGTTTCCGGTATCCCCTGATCGGGGGCCTTGTCAATGCGCTGTCAACGACGGCCGGGCGGCGTCAGCGACGGGGCTGGGCGTCCAGCACCTGCTGGAGCGCCTCGAACTCCTCGACGCACTTGCCGGAACCGAGCGCGACGGAGTCGAGCGGGTCTTCGGCGATGTGGATGGGCATTCCGGTTTCCCGGCGCAGCCGCTCGTCGAGGCCGCGGAGCAGGGCGCCGCCGCCGGTGAGGACGATGCCGCGGTCCATGATGTCGCCGGACAGCTCGGGCGGGCACTTGTCGAGGGTGGTCTTCACCGCGTCGACGATGGCGTTGACGGGCTCCTCGATGGCCTTGCGCACCTCGGCCGCGGAGATGACCACGGTCTTGGGCAGGCCCGAGACGAGGTCGCGGCCGCGGATCTCGGTGTGCTCGTCCTTGTCGAGGTCGTACGCCGACCCGATGGTGATCTTGATCTGCTCGGCGGTGCGCTCACCGAGGAGGAGGCTGTACTCCTTCTTGATGTGCTGGATGATCGCGTTGTCGAGCTCGTCGCCGGCCACCCGGATGGACTGTGCCGTGACGATTCCGCCGAGGGAGATGACCGCGACCTCGGTGGTGCCGCCGCCGATGTCGACCACCATGTTGCCGGTGGCCTCGTGCACGGGCAGGCCCGAGCCGATGGCCGCGGCCATGGGCTCCTCGATGATGTGCACCTGACGGGCGCCGGCCTGGGTGGACGCCTCGATGACGGCGCGGCGCTCGACCCCGGTGATGCCGGAGGGCACGCAGACGACGACGCGGGGGCGGGCCAGGTAGCGGCGCTTGTGGATCTTGAGGATGAAGTACCGGAGCATGCGCTCGGTGATCTCGAAGTCGGCGATCACGCCGTCCTTGAGGGGGCGCACCGCGACGATGTTGCCTGGCGTCCGGCCGATCATCTTCTTGGCCTCGGAGCCGACCGCGAGGATTCCGCCGGTGTTCGTGTTGATGGCGACCACGGACGGCTCGTTCAGGACGATCCCCCGGCCCCTCACGTACACCAGCGTGTTGGCGGTCCCGAGGTCGACAGCCATGTCACGGCCGATGAACGACATTGAGTTCCCCTTGTTCCCCATGAGGAGCGTCTGGCCTTCCCAGTTGAGAGCGGCTGCTGTCAGGTCGGCGAGGTGGGTGTGTGGGTGGAGGTCCCATCGTAGTGCCGCAGGTGCGGAGTCCGCGCGACGGGACTCCTCCACTTCCGGCCGGAACGGGTACCCGCCCCCCTAATGGTGACGACATGTCTGGCCCATGCGTTCCCGGGCACCGCCGTCCATACCGAAGGGCGACCGAAATTACTTCGGTCGCCCCAGGTCATGAGCGCTATATGGCTGACGCGAGATCAGACGAGGGAGGGGAAGAAGAGCTTCAGCTCACGCTCGGCGGACTCCTCGGAGTCCGAGGCGTGGATGAGGTTCTCGCGCACGATGGTGCCGAAGTCGCCCCGGATGGAGCCGGGGGTGGCCGCGATCGGGTCGGTCGGGCCGGCCAGGGTCCGCAGGCCCTCGATGGCGCGCTCGCCCTCGACGACGAGGACGACGACCGGGCCGGAGGCCATGAAGCCCATCAGGGGCTCGTAGAACGGCTTGCCCTTGTGCTCGCCGTAGTGCGCCTCCAGGGTCTCCTGGTCCAGCGTGCGCAGCTCCATCGCCGGGATGGTCCAGCCGGCCTTGCGCTCGATACGGCCGATGATCTCGCCGATCAGGCCGCGACGGACGGCGTCGGGCTTGAGGATGACGAGAGTGCGCTGGGTCATGTTCCGGCTCCTTGCGGCATACGGGTGCGGTCTGAAGAGGCTACAGGGGTGCAGCGGGCCGCCGTCACGCAGCGTCAGCGGCCTCGGCGGCCGCTGCCTGCGCCGCCCAGCGGGCCTTCGCTTCGTCGATCTTGCGGCCGTAGTGGACGGAGCACCACCACAGGCCGGCGAAGACGGCGCCCAGGAAGAACATGGTGGGGACGACGAAGCCGCTGGCGATCAGGCCGGCCTGGAGGGCCCAGCCGATCTGGACCGCGCCGGGGCGGGACAGCATCCCGCACAGCAGCACGGTCAGCAGCATGCCGATCCCGCACACCGTCCACACGGTGGCGGCGGACAGGTCGCCCTTCATGGCGACCAGTCCGGCGAAGCCGATCACGAAGAACTCGCCGATCAGCGTGGATGCGCACAGCGTCCGCATGTCTTCCCTCAGTCCCTCTTCAGCAGCAGCCGGGCCTCGCCGACCGTGAACACCGAGCCGGTCACCAGGACGCCGGCCCCTCCGTACTCCGCCTCTTCCTCGGCCAGCGTGATCGCCGCCTCGATGGCGTCGTCCAGGCGCGGCTCGACCTGCACGCGGTCGGCGCCGAAGACCTCGACCGCCATGGCGGCCAGCTCGTCCGCGCCGATCGCGCGGTGGGTGGAGTTCTGGGTCACCACGACCTCGGCGAAGATCGGCTCGAAGGCCTCCAGCACGCCGCGGATGTCCTTGCCGTCGCTCGCGGCGACCACGCCGACGAGCCGGCTGAAGCCGAAGGCTTCGGTGACCGCCTCGGCCGTCACCCGGGCGCCGGCCGGGTTGTGCGCGGCGTCGAGCACGACGGTGGGGCTGCGCCGGACCACCTCCATCCGGCCGGGCGAGGTGACCGAGGCGAAGGCGCGGCGGACGGTGTCGATGTCCAGCGGGCGGGCGTGCTCGGCGCCGATGCCGAAGAAGGCCTCGACGGCGGACAGGGCGACCGCGGCGTTGGCGGCCATGTGGGCGCCGTACAGGGGGAGGAAGACCTCCTCGTACTCGCCGCCGAGTCCGCGCAGCGTGAGGAGCTGGCCGCCGACGGCCACCTCTCGGGACACCACGCCGAACTCCATGCCCTCGCGCGCCACCGTCGCGTCGACCTCCACGGCCCGCTTGAGCAGGGCCTGGGCCGCGTCGACCGGCTGCTGGGCCAGGATCACGGTGGCGTCCTGCTTGATGATGCCGCCCTTCTCCTGGGCGATCTCACCGGTGGTGCCGCCGAGGCGGTCGGTGTGGTCGAGGCTGATCGGGGTGATCACGGCGACCGACCCGTCGATGACGTTGGTGGCGTCCCAGGTGCCGCCCATGCCGACCTCGACCACGGCCACGTCGACCGGGGCGTCGGCGAAGGCCGCGTACGCCATGCCGGTCATGACCTCGAAGAAGGACAGGCGGTAGTCCTCGCGGTCGTCGACCAGCTCGATGTACGGCTTGAGGTCGCGGTACGTCTCGACGAAGCGCTCGGCGTCGATGGGGGCGCCGTCCAGGCTGATCCGCTCGGTGATCATCTGGACGTGGGGGCTGGTGTACCGGCCGGTGCGCAGGTCGAAGGCGGCGAGCAGGGCCTCGATCATGCGGGCCGTGCTGGTCTTGCCGTTGGTGCCGGTGACGTGGATGGAGGGGTAGGCGCGCTGGGGCTCGCCCAGGACGTCCATCAGGGCCGCGATGCGGGTGACCGAGGGCTCCAGCTTCGTCTCGCCCCAGCGGGAGGCGAGCTCCTGCTCGACCTCGCGCAGCGCCTTGTCGACCTCGGGGTCCTGGGGGCGGGTCGGTACGGGGTCGCCCTGCGGCGATCCGGCCTGGGTCCGCAGGGTGCGGCTGCCGGCCTCGATCACCGCCAGGTCGGGGTCGCGGTCGGTCTCCGCGTCGACGATCTCGTCGAACATGCCGGAATCGTCAAAACGGTCGTTGGCCTCGGGCTGCTCACTCACGGGGTCCAGTCTACGGACGGGGGCCGACGGGACTTCGGGCCCGGCCGTTTCGGGACCTTCGGCCGGAAGAGCGGCCGGATCGTTATGCAAGCCTTGCGGCAAAGGATTGGGGAACAAATGCCGCAGGCCAGCACCAACAAGACGGCTTCCAGCCGCGACATCGGCATCGACCTGGGGACCGCGAACACCCTCGTCTACGCCAGGGGGCACGGGATCGTGCTGAATGAGCCGTCCGTGGTCGCGGTCAGGGCGGGCACGACCGCCGCGCTGGCCGTGGGGGCCGAGGCCAAGGAGACGATCGGCCGCACCCCCGGCTCCATCACGGCGATCCGTCCCCTGAAGGACGGGGTGATCTGCGACTACGAGGCGGCCGAGGAGATGATCCGGCACTTCGTTCGCAAGGCCGTGCCGGGGCGCCGGCCGCGCACCCGGATGGTGGTGTGCGTGCCGAGCGGGGTGACTCCGGTGGAGCGGCGGGCCATCGTGCACGCCTCCACGCGGGCGGGCGCGCGGGCCGTGCACCTGATAGAGGAGCCGATGGCGGCGGCGATCGGGGCGGGGCTGCCGGTGTCGGAGCCGCGCGGGTCGATGGTGGTGGACATCGGCGGGGGCACGACGGAGGTGGCGGTGATCTCGCTGGGCGGGATCGTCACGTCCCGGTCGCTGCGGGTCGGGGGCGACCGGATGGACGCCGCGATCATGGACTTCGTCCGCAGGGAGCACGGGCTGCTCGTCGGCGAGCGCACCGCCGAGGACGTGAAGGTGGCCGTCGGCTCGGCCTGGCCGGTGCCGGACCGGCCGGAGCTGGAGACGCTGACGTTCACCGTGCGGGGGCGGGAGAAGGTCGGCGGGATGCCGCAGACGCTCTCGCTGGCGGCACCGGACGTGCGGGCCGCGCTGGACGAGCCGGTGGAGGCGATCGTCGAAGCGGTCCGGGCGACGCTGGAGGACTGCCCGCCGGAGCTCTCCGGCGACGTCATGGAGCACGGCATCGTGCTGACCGGCGGGGGCGCGCTGCTGCCGGGCCTGGACCTGCGGCTGGCCTCGGCGACGGGCATCCCGGTCTTCGTGGCGGACGACCCGCTGGACTGCGTGGCGCTGGGGTCGGGGAAGTGCGTGGAGGACCTGGACGCGCTGAACACGCTGCTGACCCCCTCGAAGGTCTAGCCCCGGGGCAGCGTCGCGACGACCTCGTACGCGTCCTCCGTGCGCGTCGCCGTCAGGGTGCCGCCGAGGCTCCTGACCCGCTCCGACATGCTGGCCGTGCCCGAGCCGGACGAGACGGGGGCGCGGCCGGTCCGGTCGCGGGCCGGCAGCGGGTTGCTGACCTCGATCCGCAGCTGCGGGCCCTCGGCCGCGATCGAGACGTCGACGGCCTGGCCCGGGGCGTGCTTGGCGGCGTTGGTCAGGCACTCCTGGACCACGCGGTAGACCGCCGCCTGCCGCAGGGGCGACAGGGTGCGGCCGGCCTCGTCGACGCGGAGGCGCACGGGCGATCCGGCGCGGCCGCTCTCCTCCGCCAGCGCCGGCAGCCCGTCCACGCCCGGGGTGGAGACCCGCTCGCCGCGCAGCACGATGATGTCGTTCAGGACCAGGTGGGCGCGGCGGGCGGTCTCGGCGAGCTCGTCGAAGTCCTTCTCGTACGACTGACCCCGCGCCCGCAGGGCGAGGACCTCGGAGCGCACGGTGAGCAGGGTCAGCTCGCGGCCGACGAAGTCGTGGACGTCGCGGGCGACGGAGGTGCGCTCCTGCTGGACGGCCTGGAGTACGGCGGCCTCGGCGCGCCGCGCGTCGAGTTCGCGCACCAGGTCCTGCCGGTACGCGGCGATGCCGACGGCCGCGGCGAGCACGCCGATCGGCACGACCAGGCCCAGGAAGGCGCTGAGGGTGTCGGCCCGGTCGGCGGGCCAGCCGGGGAGGTTGAAGAGGAGGTAGGCGTAGCCGACGTAGACGGCCGTGGCCACGACCGCGGCCCGGCGCCCCCAGTAGCGGCCCAGGGAGTAGAGGGCGAACTGGATGAGGGTCAGCTCGTGCAGCCAGCCGATGAAGAGGAGTGCCGTCAGGTACGCGAGCCAGGGCGCCCGGCGGCGCACCAGCAGCGTGGCCGCGCCGGCCGCGAGCACGAGGGCGGCCGTGGGTCCGTCGAGGGAGTTGTCGGCGGCCGCCAGGCCCGGCAGGTCGAGGCCCATCAGGGCGAAGCAGCTGAGCGCGGTGAGCGCGTCGAGGGCCCGCGGGGAGGTGCCCCACCGGTCGGTGAGACGGCGCACGGCAGCCGGGATTCGCTGGATGGCCGAACCGCCGCGCTTCGCGTACATGCCCTCCATCATCCAAGGTCCGGTCCCGCAAGATGCCCACCAAAAGCCGCAAATGACGTGAGATAGGGCACTTCGGCCCGGGACCTTGGCGGCCGGCCTCCGGGACCTTGGGCCCGCCGGTGACGGCCCTTCCGCCCTGCCGCGGGCGCCGTCCGCCCGCCTAGCGTCGGGAGAATGACCGCCGACCACCCCACCACCCGCCGCACGGGACGCGGCCTGTCCTCGCTGCTGCTGGCCGGCGGCCTGGTCGGCCTGTGGGCCTCCGGCGCCCTCACGTACGACCGCCTGCGGGCACTGGAAGACCCGCTGTTCACGCCGGGCTGCAACATCAGCGCGGTGTTCAGCTGCGGCGACGTGATGTCCACGTGGCAGGGCAACCTGCTGGGCTTCCCCAACATGCTGCTGGGGATCGCCGGGTTCGGAGCCCTCGCGGCCCTGGGCCTCGCGCTGCTCCTGGGGGCGGTGTTCCCGCGGCTGCTCTGGCGGGTGGTGTGGGGCGGGCTCGCCGCGGGCTTCGCCTTCACCGTGTGGTTGATCACTCAGTGCCTCTACGTCATCGGCGCCCTCTGCCCCTGGTGCACGGCCGTCTGGGCGGTGATGATCCCGATGTTCTGGTACGTCACGCGGCATGTGGCGGGGCCGGGTTCGGCGCTCCGGGCCGTGCCGCACTGGCTGCCGCCGCTGGCCGCCTACGCGGTGCTCGGGGCGCTCGTACTCCTGGCATTCGGCACCCGGCTCTTCCAAGCCTTTCCCTAAGATATGACTTTGGATTCGGCCGGGGGATGGCCGGACACTCGATCCGTACGGGGAACCCACCGCCATGACGACTCCAACCACCGCCGCCCCGGCGCGCCCTGCGCCGGAGGGTCCCGGCCGGCCCGCCACGGGCACCCGGTTCACCGACCGGCTGCGCGGCAGCGGCACCGCCGCCGCCCTCGCTTCGGCGGTGCTGTCCATGGCGGCGTACTGCATCGGCATGGCGGCCCACGGCACCTACCCCTTCGGGCAGGGCTCGCGGGCCATGAACGACCTGCGCAACCAGTACGTCCCCTTCCACGCCCACCTCTGGGACCTCCAGCACGGCACCGCCCAGGGCGACCTCTTCTTCAACTGGCAGAGCGGCTACGGCAACGGGTTCCTCGGCGAGTTCTTCACCTACCTCGCCAACCCCTTCTCGCTGCTGACCGGCCTCTTCCCGCGCGAGTACGCCGACCTCCCCGTCTTCCTCGTCACCCTCCTCAGCACCGGCCTCGCCGCCGCCGTCATGACGGTCTTCCTCGGCCGCCTGCGCCCCGGCTCCCCCTGGCTGCGCGCCCTCCTCGGCACCGGCTACGCCGTCTGCGGCTGGACCCTCATCGAGGGCGGCATCGTGCCCATGTGGATGTGGGGCCTGGTCGCGCTCCCCCTGCTCTGCATCGCCGCCGACTTCTGCCTCACCGAGCGCCGCTGGGTCCTGGGCACCCTCTTCTTCGCCCTGTGCTGGTACGCCAACTTCTACAGCGCGGCCATGGCCACCATCGGCGCCGTCCTGGTCCTTCTCCTGCGGCTCGCGGTCACCGACGCCGACTGGCGCACCCGCGGCCGCGCCATGTGGCGGGCGAGCACCATGGCCGTCGCCGGCCTGCTCCTGGCCGCCCCCGCCGTCCTGGTCTCCGGCCTGGCCAGCGCCCAGGCCCAGCCCTCCGACAGCTACGTCGTCAGCGTCGCCACCGGGCCGCGGACCTTCCTCGGCCTGCTGCTGCCGGGCACCGTGCCCGAGCCCGCCGCGCCCAACGTGTTCGCCGGCGTGCTCGTGCTGCTGCTCGTCCTGGCCCTGCCCTTCCAGTCCAAGGTCCGCGTCCGCGAGCGCGCCGCCTGGCTCGTCCTCATCGTGCTGACCGCGCTGTCCTTCGTGTGGACGCCCACCGCCAAGGTCTGGCAGGGCTTCACCCTCCCCCACGGCTCGCCCTTCCGCGAGAGCTTCGTCCTCAGCGGGCTCCTGGTGATGGCCGCCTGGATCTGCCTCGCCCACATGCCCCGCCGCCGCGCCCTGCTGGGCGGGGCCGTCCTGCTCGGCGGCGTGCTGCTGCTGACCCGCGACACCCAGCCCGTCAACACGTACGCCGTACGGGGCACCCTCGTCGGCGGCGCCGTCGTCACCGCGCTGCTCCTGCTGTACGCGGGCGGCCTGCGCCGCTGGGCCCGCACCCTCGTGGTCGGCGCCCTGGCCCTGAGCACCCTCGCCCTCACCTCGTACGCCGTGTACGCCACCCACGTGGAGTTCGACCCCGCACGCCGCGGATACACCGAGGCCTCCACCCTGAACCGGCTGGCCCACGACACCCGCGACGCCGCAGCCGCCCACCAGGACTGGCCCCGCTCCCGCACCGGCATCACCCCCGGCATCTTCGTCACCAACAACGACCCGATGCTGCTCGGCATTCAGGCGGGCGGCTACTACAGCAGCTACGTCACCAAGGAGGCCGCCACCGGCCTGCGCGACCTGGGCATCGGCTACGCCATGGGCGGCCGCAACCTGCGCACCGCCGGCGACCCCTTCCTGCACGCGCTGTTCGGCACCGGCACCCTGCTGGAGAAGGCCCCGGACGGCGGCGTCACCGCCCGCAGCGTCCCCGCCCTGCCGCTGTTCAGCCTGCGCTCCCCCGGCACCGACCAGGCGTACGGCGCCCCGGCCGGCTCCGTGTGGGCGCACCGCCAGGCCGCGCTCGGCGCGAAGGTCTACACCGTGCCGGCGCTGAAGTACGAGAAGGGCCCGGTCGGCGGCCACGTCCCCGCGGGCCGGCAGCTCGGCCGGCCCGCCAAGGGCGAGGCCTGGAGCACCTTCTCCGCCCGGTGCACCCCCGGCGACCAGGCCTTCCTGTACGCGCCCGGGTTCTACGGCCAGTCCGTCGGCGACGGCGGCGAGGCGCAGAACAACACCGCGCACCCGCCGGTCGTCCTCAACCCCGTCAAGCCGCTGGGCACCGTCCCCGCCGACGGAACGTTCCGCTTCGCCCTCGGCGCGACCAAGCCCGGCCAGGTGCTGCCCGACGACGCCGTCGGCTGCCTGAACCCCAAGGCCTTCAACGCCGCCGTCCAGGCCGTCCGCTCCGCCTCGCCCGCGCCCGACCGGGTCGACGTCGGCGGCCACTCCATCGAGGCCCGGCTGCCCAAGGGCGCCAGCGGCACCGCCGTCGTCGCCACCCCGGCGATCCAGGGCTGGACCTGCTCGGTGAACGGCGGCGCCGCCCGCACCCCGGTCTCGTACCAGGGCCTGCTCGGCGTGCCGCTGGGCGCCGGCGCCGACCGGGTCTCCTGCTCGTACACCCCGCCGGGCCTGAAGCCGGGCCTCGCGGCCACCGGCCTGGGCTCGCTGGCGGTGGCGGGCGTCCTGGCCCGGCCGCTGTGGCGCCGGCGCCGGGACGCGTAGTCCGGAGCCCTCCGCGAAAGGGGAAGGCCCCCGCACCCTCGGGTGCGGGGGCCTTCCCCTTCTTCGTGCTTCTTCGTGCGTACCGGCCCTACGCGGCCGGCAGCGCCGCCAGCTGCGCCTGGATCCGGGCGATGTCCGCCTCGGCCTTGGCCAGCCGGCCCTTGATCTTGTCCACGACGTTGTCGGGGGCCTTGGCCAGGAAGGCCTCGTTCCCCAGCTTGGCCTCCGCCTGCGCCTTCTCCTTCTCGGCGGCGGCGAGGTCCTTGGCCAGGCGCTTGCGCTCGGCCGCGACGTCGATCGTGCCGGACAGGTCGAGGGCGACCGTGGCGCCGGCGACCGGCAGGGTGGCGGTGGCGCTGAAGCCCTCGCCCTCCGGCTGGAGGCGCAGCAGCTGACGGATCGCACCCTCGTGCGCGGCCAGCGGGGTGCCCGCGAGGTCGAGGCGGGCCGGAACCTTCTGACCGGGCTGCAGGCCCTGGTCGGCGCGGAAGCGGCGGACCTCGGTGACGACCTGCTGGAGGTTCCCGATCTCGGCCTCGGCGGCCTCGTCGCGGAAGCCGCTGTCGGTCGGCCACTCGGCGATCACGATGGACTCGCGGCCCGTGAGGGTGGTCCACAGCGTCTCGGTGACGAACGGGACGACCGGGTGCAGCAGGCGCAGCATGACGTCCAGGACCTCGCCGAGGACCCGGCCGGAGACCTTGGCCTGCTCCCCGCCCGCGAAGAACGTGGTCTTCGACAGCTCGACGTACCAGTCGAAGACCTCGTCCCACGCGAAGTGGTACAGCGCGTCGCTGAGCTTCGCGAACTGGTAGTCCTCGTAGTACGCGTCGACCTGCGCGACCGTCTTGTTGAGGCGGGACAGGATCCAGCGGTCGGTCGCGGACAGCTGCTCGACCGGGGGCAGGTCACCCTCGATCGTCGCGCCGTTCATCAGCGCGAAGCGGGTGGCGTTCCAGATCTTGTTGGCGAAGTTCCGGGACGCCTTGACCCAGTCCTCGCCGATCGGGACGTCGACGCCCGGGTTGGCGCCGTTGGCCAGGGTGAAGCGGACGGCGTCCGAGCCGTACTCGTTCATCCAGTCCAGCGGGTTGACCGCGTTGCCGAAGGACTTCGACATCTTCTTGCCGAACTGGTCGCGGACCATGCCGTGCAGGGCGATGGTGTGGAACGGCGGGGTGCCGTCCATCGCGTACAGGCCGAACATCATCATCCGGGCGACCCAGAAGAAGAGGATGTCGTAGCCGGTGACCAGAACGGAGTTCGGGTAGAACTTCGCCAGGCTCGGGGTCTGCTCCGGCCAGCCGAGCGTGGAGAACGGCCACAGGCCGGAGGAGAACCAGGTGTCGAGGACGTCGGTGTCCTGGCGCCAGCCCTCGCCCGTCGGCGGCTGCTCGTCCGGTCCGACGCAGACGACCTCGCCGTTCGGGCCGTACCAGACCGGGATGCGGTGTCCCCACCACAGCTGGCGCGAGATGCACCAGTCGTGGAGGTTGTCGACCCAGTCGAAGTACCGCTTCTCCATCTCCTGCGGGTGGATCTTGACCTTGCCGTCGCGGACCGCGTCGCCCGCGGCCTTCGCGAGCGGGCCGACCTTGACCCACCACTGCATCGACAGGCGCGGCTCGATGGTGGTCTTGCAGCGCGAGCAGTGGCCGACGGAGTGGACGTACGGGCGCTTCTCGGCGACGATCCGGCCCTCGGCGCGCAGCGCGGCGACGATGGCGGAACGGGCCTCCAGCCGGTCCAGGCCCTGGAAGGGGCCGTGGGCCGTGATGACCGCGCGCTCGTCCATGACGGCGAGGTTCGGCAGGCCGTGGCGCTGGCCGATCTCGAAGTCGTTGGGGTCGTGGGCCGGGGTGACCTTGACGGCACCGGTGCCGAACTCGGGGTCGACGTGCTCGTCGGCGACGACCGGGATGCGGCGGCCGGTCAGCGGCAGCTCGATCTCGGTGCCGACGAGGTGCTTGTAGCGCTCGTCCTCCGGGTGGACGGCGACGGCGGTGTCGCCGAGCATCGTCTCGGCGCGGGTCGTCGCGACGACGATGGACGCGTCGCCCTCGCCGTAGCGGATGGAGACGAGCTCGCCGTCGTCGTCCTGGTACTCGACCTCGATGTCCGAGATCGCCGTGAGGCAGCGCGGGCACCAGTTGATGATGCGCTCGGCGCGGTAGATCAGCTCGTCGTCGTAGAGCTTCTTGAAGATGGTCTGGACGGCCTGGGACAGGCCCTCGTCCATGGTGAAGCGCTCGCGGGACCAGTCGACGCCGTCGCCGAGGCGGCGCATCTGGCCCGAGATCTGGCCGCCGGACTCGGCCTTCCACTGCCAGACGCGCTCGACGAACGCCTCACGGCCCAGGTCGTGGCGGGACTTGCCCTCCTTGGCGAGCTCGCGCTCGACGACGTTCTGGGTCGCGATGCCGGCGTGGTCCATGCCGGGCTGCCACAGCGTCTCGTAGCCCTGCATGCGCTTGCGGCGCGTGAGGGCGTCGATGAGCGTGTGCTCGAAGGCG
Organism: Streptomyces sp. NPDC101118; assembly: GCF_044759445.1. Taxonomy (NCBI): domain Bacteria; kingdom Bacillati; phylum Actinomycetota; class Actinomycetes; order Kitasatosporales; family Streptomycetaceae; genus Streptomyces; species Streptomyces sp. NPDC101118. The sequence continues at coordinate 38,023 of NZ_JBIVZG010000007.1, forward strand.
TGCCCGAGGTGCAGGCTGCCGGTGACGTTCGGCGGCGGGATGACGATGGTGTAGGCGGGCTTGTCGCTGTTCTCGTCGGCCTCGAAGTAACCGCGCTCTACCCAGCGCTCGTAGAGCTTCCCCTCTACCTCGGCCGGCGCGTACTGGGTCGGCAGTTCGGAGTTGGGGCTGCTGGGTGTCTGCGTGTTCTCGGTCACGGACACAGTTTAGAGGCGGCCTCGCCCCCGAATCGAATCGATACCGGCGCCCGCGCAGGGGCCCGCCCGGCGGTGGCAGTTGGCCCGCGAAGGCGCGATCGCGCCGGATGCGCCCGGAAGATCCGGGAACGGCGGCAGTTGCCCGTATCGCTCCCCGCACGTGCGGTAACGGTCTCGTACTGATCGCCGAATCCCCGGGGCCCCGGCGCCGTCGCGGCGCGGGGCTTCCGCCAGGATGTCAGCAGTAGATAAAGGAATCCTGGAGGGGAACGCAGGACATGAGCTACAACCAGCCGGGCCCGTACGGCGGACCGGGTCCCCAGCAGCCGGGGCCGTACGGCGGCCAGCCGAACCCGTACGGGCAGCAGCCGCCGGCCCCGCAGCCGGGATACGGCTACCCGCAGCAGCCCGGCCAGCAGCCCGCGCCCGGGTACGGCTACCCGCAGCAGGCCCCCCAGGGCGTCCCGCCGCAGCAGGGCTACGCCTACCCGCAGCAGCCCCAGCAGCCCTACCCGGGCCAGCCGCAGCCGCCGTACGGCATGCAGCCCCCGGCCCCGCCGAAGAAGGGCAAGGGCGGCGCGGTCCTGGCGGTCGTCGTGGTCCTGGCCGTCGTGGCCGGCGGCGCGTGGTGGTTCCTGAAGGGCAGCGGCGCGTCGATCTCGGACGACACCAAGGGCTACAAGCTGGCGTTCCCCGCCTCGGTGGACAACTACAAGCTGCCGGCGGGCGCCGGGAAGCCGCAGGACACGCCGATGCAGGGTGAGAGCAAGACCGAGGCCGAAGCTCTGGGCATCAAGGACGCCCACAGCACCTTCGTGCAGTACTCGAACGGCACGAGCAAGAAGGCGAAGCAGCTGTCGGCGAACGGCATGTGGGGCCAGATCTCGGACCCCGAGGCCACGGTCGACAACTACTTCGACAGCGTCGGCAAGAAGCCGAACCCGCTGATGCCGGACGTGAAGTTCGAAGTCGTCGGAAGCCCGCGCGAGTTCCAGCCGGACGGGTTCGAGGGCGCCGTGCTGAAGTGCGCCAACATCAAGCTCACCAACCCCAAGGGCGACGGCACTCTGAAGAACGGCCCCAAGGAGGCGCAGATCCCGACTTGCGCATGGGGTGATTACTCGACCATGGCCGCCATCAACGTGATGGACCCGGCCGTAACGCTGCTCGGCGGAGCCAGCGCCTCCCTGGAGGACGTCTCCTCGCTCGCGGCCAAGCTGTACAAGACCGGCCGCACCAAGGTCTGACCGAGGCGCCCGTCGGCGCGGGACATGCCCGCGCCGACGGCCCTGTGCCCTCAGGCCAGTTGATAGCAGGCTGTGTAGGCGTGGGCGCGCCTCACCCCAATGTTCTCCAAGTGAAGCTGGCAAATGACGTTGTCAAGCCCCGAGATGTTGTCGTCGGCACCGATGTCGCACGCTGCCTTCACCTTCGGGCCCACGGTGTAGCCAAGGTTCCGCAGGTAGCCCATACAGTCGAACGACGAGGCCGATGCCGGCGGAGCCGCAACTATCGGCAGCGCGGCAGCAACAAGCGTGGCCGCCAGGACACCGAACGCGCGCTTCTTTCCCGTTCCCTAGTTCCTCCGTCGCAGGGGTTTCCACCGCGGAGTGGATCAAGGAACCTCGCGCCATATCAAGGCGATTTAGAACGTTTGACCGGTTTCATGGCGCGAATGTCCGGAACACGAACGCAAGGGGCGCCCTCCCAAGCCAGGAGGGCGCCCCTTGCGTTTGTCGATACCGGACGCGCTACGCCGACTTCTCGTGCGGGCCCTGGTCCTTGGGGACGATGCGGGGGACGAGGGTCGGGTTCACGTTGGAGCGGACCACGTCGGCGGTGATGACCACGCGGGCCACGTCCTTGCGGGACGGGACCTCGTACATCACCGACATCAGGACCTCTTCCATGATGGCGCGCAGGCCGCGCGCGCCGGTCTGGCGGAGGATGGCCTGGTCGGCGATGGCTTCGAGTGCCTCGCGCTCGAAGTCCAGCTCGACGCCGTCGAGTTCGAAGAGGCGCTGGTACTGCTTCACCAGCGCGTTCCGCGGCTCGACCAGGATCTGGAGGAGGGCTTCCCGGTCCAGGTTGTGGACGCTGGTGATGACCGGGAGGCGGCCGATGAACTCGGGGATCATCCCGAACTTCACCAGGTCCTCCGGCATGACCTCCTGGAACTGGTCGCTCGCCTCGATCTCCCGCTTGGAGCGGATCGTCGCGCCGAAGCCGATGCCCTTGGCACCCGCCCGCGACTCGATGATCTTCTCCAGGCCGGCGAAGGCGCCGCCCACGATGAACAGCACGTTCGTCGTGTCGATCTGGATGAACTCCTGGTGCGGGTGCTTGCGGCCGCCCTGCGGCGGGACCGAAGCGGTGGTCCCCTCCAGGATCTTGAGCAGGGCCTGCTGCACGCCCTCGCCCGAGACGTCACGCGTGATCGACGGGTTCTCGCTCTTACGGGCGACCTTGTCGATCTCGTCGATGTAGATGATCCCGGTCTCGGCCTTCTTGACGTCGTAGTCGGCCGCCTGGATCAGCTTGAGCAGGATGTTCTCGACGTCCTCGCCGACGTATCCCGCCTCCGTCAGCGCCGTGGCGTCGGCGATGGCGAACGGGACGTTCAGCATCCGGGCGAGCGTCTGCGCGAGCAGCGTCTTGCCGGAGCCGGTCGGGCCGAGGAGCAGGATGTTGGACTTCGCGAGCTCGATCGCGTCGTCCCTGCCCTGCGCGCCGCCGTTCTCGCCGGCCTGGACGCGCTTGTAGTGGTTGTACACCGCGACGGAGAGCGCCTTCTTCGCGGGCTCCTGCCCGACGACGTAGCTCTCCAGGAACTCGTAGATCTCGCGCGGCTTGGGGAGTTCCTCCCACCTGACCTCGGAGGTCTCCGCGAGTTCCTCTTCGATGATCTCGTTGCAGAGGTCGATGCACTCGTCGCAGATGTACACACCGGGGCCTGCGATGAGCTTCTTCACCTGCTTCTGGCTCTTTCCGCAGAACGAGCACTTGAGCAGGTCGCCGCCGTCACCGATGCGTGCCACGAGGTGCTTCCCCTTCGCCTGGGAGACGCTTGGTTCAGCGCTCCTGGTGCCTCATATCCGACGGTACCCTGCCGGGGCCCCGGTACGGGGCCCCCTTGACGTGGTTCACATCGCCGGAGCGGCGAAGTGGCCACGCCAAGGGGCCGCGAGGATCAGATGTTGTTCATCTTCCGGGTGGAGATGATCTGGTCGATCAGGCCGTAGGCCAGCGCGTCCTCGGCGGTGAGGATCTTGTCGCGCTCGATGTCCTCGCGGATCTTCTCGATCGGCGTCGAGGAGTGCTTGGCCAGCATGGACTCCAGCTGGTCACGCATCCGGAGGATCTCGTTGGCCGCGATCTCCAGGTCGGAGAGCTGCTCGCGGCCGGTGCCGCCGGACGGCTGGTGGATCAGCACGCGGGCGTTCGGCAGCGCCATGCGCTTGCCGGGGGTGCCGGCGGCGAGCAGGACGGCGGCGGCGGAGGCGGCCTGGCCCATGCAGACCGTCTGGATGTCCGGCTTCACGAACTGCATCGTGTCGTAGATGGCGGTCAGCGCGGTGAACGAGCCGCCGGGGCTGTTGATGTAGATCGAGATGTCGCGGTCCGGGTCCATCGACTCCAGGCACAGCAGCTGCGCCATGACGTCGTTGGCGGAGGCGTCGTCGATCTGCACGCCGAGGAAGATCACGCGCTCCTCGAAGAGCTTCGCGTACGGGTCGTACTCGCGGATGCCCTGCGAGGTGCGCTCGACGAAGCGCGGGACGACGTAGCGGTTGTCCACGGGAGCGCCGGTGTAGAGGCCGCTCGCGGAGAAGTTGTTCTGCATGTGGGTGTTCACCATCCTGTGGCGTTCTGCGGGGGCTGTCGGCTGGGGGCGCGGGGCCGGGATCAGGCTCCGGTGCCGCCGCCGCCCGGCGCGCTGGACGCGGCAGAGATGATCTCGTCGATGAGGCCGTAGTCCTTGGCCTCTTCCGCGGTGAACCAGCGGTCGCGGTCGCCGTCGCGGATGATCGCCTCGACGGTCTGGCCGGAGTGGAGCGCGGTGATCTCGGCCATCCGCTGCTTGGTGCGCAGCAGGTACTGGGCCTGGATCTTGATGTCCGAAGCGGTGCCGCCGATGCCGGCCGAGCCCTGGTGCATCAGGATGTCGGTGTTCGGCAGGGCGAAGCGCTTGCCCGCGGTGCCGCCGGTCAGCAGGAACTGGCCCATGGAGGCGGCCATGCCCATGCCGATGGTGACCACGTCGTTCGGGATGAACTGCATGGTGTCGTAGATCGCCATGCCCGCGGTGACGGAGCCGCCGGGGCTGTTGATGTACAGGTAGATGTCCTTCTCGGGGTCGGCCGCGAGGAGGAGCAGCTGCGCCGTGATCTTGTTGGCGATCTCGTCGTCGACCTGCTGGCCGAGGAAGATGATGCGCTCGCCGAGCAGCCGGTTGTAGACATGGTCGCCGAGGCCACCACCGATGGACGGCTCACCCGCGGCGTAAGGCATCAGATTCGTCACGTATCCACCTGCTCGTCTCCGACGGCCGGTCGTCGGCCGTCTCAGCGTCTCGTTCAGAGGGCAGTGCCCTCGTATTCATGGACCCTAACGCGCAGGTCGGACAACGCCATCCCGCTTCCCGAACTGTTCGCTGGGAGCGCAAGGTGCGTACGGCCTCCGGCGGCTTCCGTTCCGTGCCCGCGAGCACCCGTCCGGCGCCCGGCAGGGGATACGCCGGAGGGCCCGGACGCTGCTGCGTCCGGGCCCTCCGTACGGGCTCAGGCGGGCCGTGTGGGGCCCGCCGCGACCTGGGGCCCTACTTGGCCTCGTCCTCGTCGGAGGCACCCTCGGCGGCCTCGACGACGGCCTCGGCGATCTCGTCCTCGTCCTCGTCGGACAGGTCGACCTCGTTGCCGTTGGTGTCGGTGACCTTGGCGGCCTCGACGACGACCGCGAGGGCCTTGCCGCGGGCGACCTCGCCGACCAGCATCGGGACCTGGCCGCCCTCGACGACGGCCTGGGCGAACTGGTCGGGGGACATGCCGGAGGAGGCGGCGCGACGCATGAGGTGCTCGGTGAGCTCCTCCTGGTTCACGTTCAGCTTCTCCTTGTTGACGAGCTCGTCGAGGACGAACTGCGTCTTGATGCCCTTGACCGCCGCTTCCTTGGTCTCGGCGTCGAACTCCTCGACCGTCTTGCCCTGGAACTCGAGGTACTTCTCGAGGGTCAGGCCCATCTGGCCGAGCTGGTGGTGCTCCAGGTTGTGCTTGCGGGTGTTGATCTCGTCCTCGAGCAGCTTCTCGGGGATCGGCACCTCGACGAGCTCCAGCAGCTTCTCCAGGACGCGCTCCTGGGCCTGCGTGGCCTGGTCGTACTGCTTCATGTTCTCGAGGCGCTTGCGGCTGTCCGCCTTCAGGTCCTCGAGGGTGTCGAACTCGCTCGCCAGCTGGGCGAACTCGTCGTCGAGCTCCGGCACCTCACGGGCGGCGACCTGGGTGACCTTGACGGTGACCTCGGCGTCCTTGCCCTCGGCGGAGCCGCCCTTCAGCTGCGAGGTGAAGGTGGCCTCGCCGCCGGCCTCCAGGCCGGTCACGGCCTCGTCGATGCCGTCGAGCAGCTCGCCGGAGCCGATGGTGTAGGAGACGTCGGAGGCGACGCCGTCGGGCAGCACCTCGCCCTCGACCTTGGCCTCGAGGTCGATCGTGACGACGTCGCCCTCGGCGGCGGCGCGCTCGACCGGGTTGGTGGACGCGAAGCGGTTGCGCAGCTGCTCGACCGACTTCTCGATGTCCTCGTCGGTGACCTCGACCGCGTCGACCTCGACCTCGATGCCGGTGTAGTCCGGGATCTCGATGGCCGGGCGGACGTCGACCTCGGCGGTGAAGTTCAGCGTCTCGCCGTCCTTCAGCTCCGTGATGTCGACCTCGGGCTGGCCGAGGACGTTCAGCTCGGCCTCGTTGACCGCGGCGGTGTAGAACTTCGGGAGGGCGTCGTTGACGGCCTCCTCCAAGACGGCACCGCGGCCGAAGCGCTGGTCGATGACCCGGGCCGGGATCTTGCCCTTGCGGAAGCCCTTGACCGTGACCTGCTGGTTGATCTTCTTGTACGCCGCGTCGAGGCTGTCCTTGAGCTCCTCGAAGGGCACCTCGACAGTGAGCCGAACCCGGGTCGGGTTCAGGGTCTCCACGGCGCTCTTCACGGTTCGGTCTCCTTGTGGCTGACTTCGGGGGGTTCTGCCGATGCTGTGGTGTTCAGCGGATCAGCGGATCGGGCCCGGCACATCAGACACACGGGCACGCAGCTTGCATAGTAACCGCAAGCACGAGTCGGCCCACAACGCGATCAAGGTGGTGCAAGGTGGTCGGGGTGGCCGGATTCGAACCGACGACCTTCCGCTCCCAAAGCGGACGCGCTACCAAGCTGCGCCACACCCCGTCGGTGCGACACGTAGGGTACATGCCCGCGGACGCTCCGACGCGCGTGTTCCGCCGCCTGGAATGGGGTGTGCGCCCGGCGCCCGGGACCCGCTAGGATGCAGTGCGTACCGCGGTCCTGTGACCTGCGGTGCTTCGCAGTGCGGGCGTAGCTCAATGGTAGAGCCCTAGTCTTCCAAACTAGCTACGCGGGTTCGATTCCCGTCGCCCGCTCCAATGACGCAGAGAGCCGGTCCCCCGCGGGGCCGGCTCTCTGCGTTCTAGAGCTTGATGCCGGCGATGGTGTCCGCGAGGGAGGTCAGGAATCTGTTGACGTCCGGCGCGATGGAGCTGGACGCCAGGAAGAAGCCGAAGAGGACCGCGACGACGGCGGGGCCGGCCTTGAGGTGGTTGCCACGGATCAGCACCACCAGAATGATCGCCAACAGCACCACCACTGACAGCGAAATGGCCATTACTCATCACACCCTCGGTCGTCCCTGTCGGCCCGGGGCATACGGCCGCGCACACCCCCATGCCCTCATCGTGCCACCAAGTGGCCGGTGCTATCCGCCCCGTGACGAATCGTGGACAGCCGAATCCGGCCAACTCGACGTGCTTCAGGCATATTTCACCCCTGCGGGCCGGCCGGGAGGCCCAAGAGCGCGCGCATCCCGGCGTACTTGGCGGTGAGCCGCTCCCGGGTCGCGGCGTCGAGCACCGCCTGCCGTGCGGGGTCCGCGTTGTGCGCGAGGTCCGCCTCCTTGACGAGGAGCGCGCCGGGGGTCGCGAGGATGCGCGCGGCGTACTCCTCGGCCGGCTCGCCGGGGCGCTTGGTCACGGCCAGGACCATGGCCTTGACCTCCGCCGGGAGAGGGGCGGAATCCAGCCACTCGACGGACAGCCGGTCGTCCTCGACGGAGTCGTGCAGCCAGGCCGCGGCCCGCTGCGCCTCGCTGCCGCCGCGGGCGCGGACGCCCTCGGCGACGGCCGCGAGGTGCTCGGCGTAGGGCCGGCCGGCCTTGTCGGTCTGGCCCTCGTGGGCGGTACGGGCGATCTGCTCGACCTCGTCGAGGCTCAGGTACGTCATGCGGGTCTCCCCCTCACGGGCGTCACGCCGGCCCGGCGAGCCCGGCGGCCGCCTCGCGCAGGGCCCGCGCCGCCCTCCGTACGTCGGCACCGGTGGTTCGCCAGTTGGAGAACGCGGCCCGCAGGGCGGCAGTGCCACCGTAGACCGTGGGGGTGACGAAGACCTCGGGGCCTGCGGCCTCGCGCAGGGCCGTGAGGCGTTCGGGGGTGGGCCGGTCGGCGAGGGTGAAGCAGACGACGTTCAGCCGTACGGGCGCCAGCAGGCGGAACTCGGGCGCGGCCGCCAGCTCCTCCCCCAGGGCCCGGGCCGCGGCGACGTCGCGCTCGACGACCTCCCGGTGGCCCGCGCGGCCGTAGGCGGCCAGGGTGAACCAGGCGGCGAGGGCGCGTAGCCGGTGGGAGTTCTCCGGGGTGAGGTGGACCAGGTCGGGGTGTTCGCCGAGCGGTCCGAGGTAGGCGGCGGCGTTCTGGAAGACCCGGGCCTGGAGGTCGGGGCGTCGGGTGAACTGGACGGCGCTGTCGTAGGGGACGTTGAGCCATTTGTGCAGGTCGACGCAGACGGAGTCGGCGAGGTCCAGGCCGTCGACGAGGTGGGCGTGTCCGGACGAGAGGGCGGCGAAGGCGCCGAAGGCGGCGTCTACGTGCAGCCAGAAGGGGTGGCGCTCGCGGAGCGCGGCGACGGCCCGGAGGTCGTCGAAGTCGACGGTGTTGACGGTGCCGGCGTTCGCGACGACCACGCAGGGCCGGCCGTCGCCCTCGGCCAGCAGCCGCTCCAGGGCCGCCGGGTCGACCGCCTCGCGGCCGGGCAGGGTGGGGACGGGGACGAGGGAGCGGCGGCCGAGTCCGAGGACGGAGAGGCCCTTGGCGACGGAGGAGTGCGGGGCGCCGGAGAGGACGCGTACGGGGCCCAGCGCGGCGGCGCCGTCCTCCGCGGGCGAGACGCCGAGCCGCTCGCCCAGCCACTCGCGGGCGACGGCGAGGCCGGTGGTGTTGGACATGGTGGCGCCGCTGACGAACGTCCCGTGGTGGGCGTCGGAGAGGCCGAACAGCTCGCGCAGCCAGCCCACGGTGGCGCGTTCCAGCTCCTGGCCGGCCCCGTCGAGGGCGGAGTTGGAGTTCTGGTCGTAGGCGGCGGTGAGCCAGTCGCCGGCCAGGGCGGCGGGGGTGGCGCCGCCGGTGACGAAGCCGAGGTAGCGGGGGCCGGCGCTGGCGGAGAGCCGGGGCGCCCAGTCCTCGGCGAAGGCGTCGAGGGCGGCGGCGAGTCCGGCGCCGTGCTCGGGGAGGGGCCCGGTCTTCGGGGGTGCGGAGGCGGCCGGGACCACCGGCCGGGCGTCGAGGCCGGCCAGCATCTCCACGGCGTGGCGGCGGGTGGCCTCCAGCAGGTCGGGGAGCCGGTCGAGGTCGTGTGCGAGGTGCGCGTCCATGGCCGCACGGTAGGCGTGGTGAGGGCGGGGGTACCGGGCCAATCCGGGCCGGGTGGCCGGTGGGTGCCGGCCCGGTACCCACCGCGCCTCATGCCGCCGTGGTCGTGCCCGGGCGCAGGGCGCGTCTGGCCGGGAGGGCGGTGGCCGTCAGGGACAGCAGGAGGATGCCGCCGGCGAAGGACGCGTACACCGGCACCGGGATGTACGGGGAGCCGCCGGTGACGCCGCCGACCAGCGGGACCAGGGTGGCCAGGGCGATGGCCGTGCCCAGGGTCAGGCCGACGGCGCCGACCAGCAGGGCCTCCCAGCGGATCATGCGGAGCACCTGGCGTCGGGTGGAGCCGACCAGGCGCAGGGTGCGCAGCTCGCGGCGCCGGTCGAGGACGGTCATGACCAGGGTGTTGGCGGCGGCGATCGCGGCGAAGCCGCCGAGCACGGCCGCCATGGTGGTGTTGGCCCAGGCGTTGAGGCGCCGGTCGAGGTTCTGGGCGGTGGTCCAGCCGTCCCGGTCGGTGACCGTGCCGCCGAGGGCCGCGAGGCCGGGGGCGGAGCCGCGTACGAACAGCTCGTGCGGGGCGGGGTCGGTGAGGTGTCCGCGCAGGTCGGCCGCCGGGAGGGTGACCTCGCCGAAGCCGAGGCCGCGGGTGTAGGCGGCGACGACGGTGGGACGGGCCCGGGTGCCGTCGGGCAGGCGGAGGTCGAGGCGGTCGCCGACGCGGACCCCGGCGGTGTCGGCGAGGGAGGCGTGGAGGGCGACGGTGCCGGGCCGGAGCGCGGCCAGGGAGCCCTTGCCGACGCCGAGGTCCTGGACGGCGGTGAGGTCCCCGGAGACGGCCTGGGCGGAGGCGGTGCGGAGGTACCCCTCCACGCCGTCGACGGGGATGACGAGGGAGGTGCGGATGACGGGCACGGCGGCGGTGACGCCGGGCAGCGCGGCCGCCCGGGCGGCCGCGTCGGTGGGGAGGTCGCCGGTGACGACGCGGTCGGCGAGGACCCCGGCGGTCTGCTGCTCGCGGGTGGCCCGGTCCTCGCTGGTGTGCAGGAAGACCAGGACGGACGAGAAGGCCATGGCCAGCACGATGGGGGTGATGGCGGAGGCCAGGCGGCGGGCGTTGGTACGGGAGTTGGCGGCGGCCAGCGAGGCGGCGGGGCCGGCGGCGCGCAGCGGGAGCCCGAAGAGGCCGGCCGCGGCGCGGGCGATCAGGGGGCCGAGCAGTGCGACGGCGAGCATGAACAGCATGACCACGCCGAGGGCGGCGTTGGCCGCGTCGTCGCCGCTGCCGGCGGCGGCCAGGCCGGCGCAGGCGATGCCGCCGGCGAGGGCGGCCAGGCCGAGGGGGGTGCGGACCTTGCCGGGGCGCAGGCGCTCCACCGCGGCCTCGGTGAGGGCCTGGCCGGGCTTGGTGCGGGAGGGGCGGCGGGCGGCGAGGTACCCGGCGGCGAGGGCGGTCAGCAGACCGGTGCCGACGGCGATGGTGAGCGGCAGCCAGGAGACGGTGAGTTCCACGGCCCCGGGGATGGCGCCCTTCTCCTTCAGCTGCCCGAACCACCAGGTGGCGAGGGCGGTGCCGGGGACGCAGCCGAGGGCTCCCGCGACGGGTGCGACGAGCAGGGCCTCGGTGGCGATGGTGCGGCGGATCTGGCGGGGCGTGGTGCCGATGGCGCGGAGCAGGGCGTACTCGCGGGCGCGCTGGCCCACGGAGAGGGCGACGGTGCCGGCGGCGGTGAAGACGGCGACCATGGCGGCCACGCCGCCGAAGGAGCCGCCGAGGCCGGTGAGGACCTCCTGCGCGGCGGCGAGCGCCGGGTCGGTGGCCCGGTCGTCGCCGGTGTGCACGAGCGCGGCCCCGCCGAGGGCCTTGGCGGCCCGGTCGGCGAGCTCGCCGGGCGTGGTTCCGGGCGCGGGCAGCAGCGCGATGGCGTCGAAGCTGCCGGGGTGCCCGGAGAGTACGCGGGCCTGCGCGTCCCCGAACCAGACGGCGCCGCCGGCGGGTGCCGCGCCGGCCGCGGGCGTCGCGGCAAGGCCGGAGACCCGGAAGTGGCGGACGCCCACGGGAGTGTCGAGCGTGACGCGGTCGCCGACGCCGGCGGTACCGACGGGCAGGACGGCCTGCCCCTCCCCCGGCGCGTTGCCGGCGGTGAGGCGCTCACCGGTGAAGGCGGTCGATCCCCACCCGGAGGCGGTCAGGGTGGCCCCGGGTGCGGACCCGAGGGCGGTGGCCGGGCGGCCGGGACCGGAGCGGGCACCTGCCTCCGTGCCGGTGCCGGAACCCGTGCCGGCGGCCGTGCCCGGGGCCGGGGCCGTGTCGGCGGCCGTGCCCGGGGCCGGGGCCGTGTCGGCGGCCGTGCCCGGGGCCGGGTCGGGGGTGACCGCGCGTACCGGGAAGACCGTGTCCGGCACGGCGCGGGCGCCGGTGCCCGCCAGTTCCGTGAGCAGGGCGGCGGGGACGCGGGCGCGGTCCGGGACGCGGACGGCCGCGTCGTACGTGCCCTCGCCCCGGCCGAAGCGCTGGTGCAGCTGCTGGTCGGCTGCCACGAGGACGGGGGCTCCGGCGTAGCGGGTGGGCGGGACGCTCGCCCGCAGGCCGGTTTCGAGCAGGATGCCGCAGGCGGAGACGATCGCAACCGCCGTGAACAGGGCGAGGAAGGTGCCTGCGAAGGCCGCCGGCCGGAAGCGCAGGGCCGCGCGGGCCAGTCCGTTCGTACGCGTCATCAGGCGGCCGCCCCCGCGTACGCCGGAGCCGTCAGGGAGGTCATCCGGGCGGCGATCCGCGGCGCGTCGGCGCCGGCCAGCCGGTCCACGATCAGCCCGTCGGCGAGGAACAGCACCTGGTCGGCGTGGGCGGCGGCCACCGGGTCGTGGGTGACCATGACGACGGTGGCGCCGAGGGAGTCCACGGCGTCCCGGAGCAGGCCGAGGACCTCGGCCGCGGTGGTGGTGTCGAGGGCGCCGGTCGGCTCGTCGGCGAAGACCACGTCCGGGCTGGTGACCAGCGCGCGGGCGATGGCGACGCGCTGCTGCTGGCCGCCGGACAGCTCGGCGGGGCGGCGGCCGCCCTTGCCGTCCAGTCCGACGCGGGCCAGCAGCTCGGCGGCGCGGCGCCGGTCGGGGCGGGCGCCCGCCAGCCGCATGGGCAGCAGGACGTTCTGCTCGACGGTGAGCGAGGGCAGCAGGTTGAAGGCCTGGAAGACGAAGCCGAGGCGACTGCGGCGCAGCTCGGTGAGGCGGTTCTCGTTCATGCCGGTGATCTCGGTGCCGCCGAGGCGGACCGAGCCGTCGGTCGGGCGGTCGAGCCCGGCGGCGCACTGGAGGAAGGTGGACTTGCCGGAGCCGGACGGGCCCATCACCGCGGTGAAGGTGCCGCGGGGCAGGCTGAGGTCGATGCCGCGCAGGGCGTGCACGGCGGTGTCGCCGCGCCCGTACGCGCGCCGGACGCCGCGCAGCTCCACGGCGCCGGGCGCGGTGGCCGCGTACCCGGGTACGGCGCCCAGCGCGTGTCCGGGGGCGTGTCCCGGTACCGGTGCCGGGGCGTGTGCCGCCTGCGCCTCGCCCTTGTTCCGCCGGTTCCTGCGCAGCCCCATGGCCGTCCCTTTCCGCTGTCCCTGCTGTCGTTCCCGACGCTACGGAGCGGGGCGGGGGCGGGACCATGACGGTCTCCGGCGGACCGGGGGTGGGGCTGTCCCCAGGGCCGTGGTCAGGCTGACCGGCGGATGAGCAGCAGGGCGCGGTCGTCGTTGACGTCCTTGGCGACCTTCTCGATGAGGTGCCAGGCGGCGCCCTCGAAGCCGGAGGCGACGTAGCGGTCGGCCTCGCCGGTGAGCCGGTCGATGCCCTCGCTGATGTCGCGGTCGGCGGTCTCGACGAGCCCGTCGGTGAAGAGCATCAGGACGTCGCCGCGGCGCAGGTTGCCGGTGGCGGGTTCAAAGCCGGCGCCGTCGTAGACGCCGAGCAGGGGGCCCTCGCCGTTCTTCTCCTCCCAGCGGCCGGTGCCGGCGGAGAGCTGGAGCGCGGGCAGGTGTCCGGCGGAGAGGAGCTGGTAGTCGCCGGTCTCCAGGTCGAGGACGAGGTGGATGGAGGTGGCGAAGCCCTCGTCCCAGTCCTGGCGGAGCAGGTAGCCGTTGGCGGCGGGCAGGAAGTCCCGGGGCGGGAGGGAGCCGAGCAGGCCGCCGAAGGCGCCGGAGAGGAGCAGCGCGCGGGAGCCGGCGTCCATGCCCTTGCCGGAGACGTCGGTGAGGACGATCTCCAGGGTGCGGCCGCCGTTGGTCCGGGCGGCGACGACGAAGTCGCCGGAGAAGGACTGGCCGCCGGCGGGGCGCAGGGCCATCTCGCGGTGCCAGCCGCGCGGCAGTGCGGGCAGCTTGCTCTGGACCCGGATGCGTTCGCGCAGGTCGAAGAGCATGGTTCCGCCGCGCCGCCAGGGGACGCCGACGCGGCTGCGGAACTGGGCGATGACCAGCCCGAAGAAGCCGCAGGCGGCGACGACGAGGACGGTTCCGGGCGTGACCCGGCCGGGGCCCTGGGTGTACGGGCCGAGGACCACGGACTCGACGATGAGGGCGGTCGCGGCGGCGGCGTACAGGCCCAGCAGGGAGGCGGGCCGCAGGAGCAGGCCGCCGGCCACGATGGGCAGGACGAGGGCGGAGGGCGCGAACCAGACCGGCATCACGAGCGTGCCGCAGGCGATGGCGGGGACGGTCAGGAAGAGGCCGGTGAAGGCGAGCCAGTCGGAGGCGTCGCCGCGGAAGTAGTCGACCGCGGATCTGCGCAGGCCGGTCCGGGCCCGGTGCGCAGCCTTGCGCATCCGTGCCACGAGTGATTCCACGCGCGCTCCGGCCATTGCTTCGGGACCCTATCCATCCAGCCTGTGTCCGCGCAGGGGTACCCCCGCACATCCGTCGGTCAGCTCCGCCGGGGCGGTCAGCGCTGCTGGCAGGCGGGACACCAGAAGAGGTTGCGGGCGGCCAGGCCGGCGGTGCGGATCTCGCCGCCGCAGAGGTGGCAGGGCAGGTCGGCCCGGCGGTAGACGTACACCTCGCCGCCGTGGTCGTCGACGCGCGGCGGTCTGCCCATGGCCTCGGGGGTGTGCTCGGGGCGGACGGTGTCGATGCGGTTGTTGCGGACGCCCTCGCGCATGAGGAGGACGAGGTCGGCCCACATCGCGTCCCATTCGGCGCGGGTGACGTCCTTGCCGGCGCGGTACGGGTCGATGCCGTGCCGGAAGAGGACCTCGGCGCGGTAGACGTTGCCGACGCCGGCCACGACCTTCTGGTCCATGAGGAGGGCGGCGATGGTGGTGCGGGAGCGGGAGATCCGGCGCCAGGCGCGGTCGGGGTCGTCGCCGTCCCGGAGGGGGTCGGGGCCGAGCCGGTCGTGTATCGCCTTCTTCTCGGCCTCGCCGATCAGGGCGCAGGTGGTGGGGCCGCGCAGGTCGGCGTGGTGGTCCTCGTTGAGGAGCCGCATGCGGACGGTGTCCGTGGCCGGCGGGGCGGGCGCGGGGCCGAAGCCGTACTTGCCGAAGAGGCCGAGGTGGATGTGGATCCAGTCGTCGCCGGGGAAGCCGAGGAAGAGGTGCTTGCCGTGGGCCTCCGCGCGCTCCAGTTCGCGGCCGTCGACGAGGGCCGCACCGTCGGCGAAGCGGCCCTGGGGGCTGCTGACGCGTACGGGCCGGGCCTCGAAGCGCTCGGCGTGGTCCTGGGCGAGGCGGTGGATCGTATGCCCTTCGGGCACGGCTGTTCTCCTCGGTCGGACATGCCCCGGCCGGCGGGGCGGGCGGGGCCTGGGCCGTGCGGCGGGCGCAGCGGGGTTCCGGGCGGCGGCCGCCCGGCGGCGGGACACGGCGGTGCCGCCCGGCGGCGGGACATGGCGGTGCCGCCGGACGGGGGTCCGGCGGCACGCGGGTGCTACTGGTCCTGCGGGTGGTGGGCCGGGATGGGCGGGAGCTCGCCGGTCACCTCGTAGCGGGAGAGCATGTCGATGCGGCGCGTGTGGCGCTCCTCGTCGGAGTACGGGGTCGCCAGGAAGGCCTCGATGAAGCTGGTGGCCTCTTCCTCGGTGTGCATCCGGCCGCCGACGGAGATCACGTTGGCGTTGTTGTGCTCGCGGCCGAGCTTGGCGGTCTCGACGCTCCAGGCCAGCACGGCGCGGACGCCCTTGACCTTGTTGGCGGCGATCTGCTCGCCGTTGCCGGAGCCGCCGATCACGATGCCGAGGCTGTCGGGGTCCGCGGCGGTCTTCTCCGCGGCGCGCAGGCAGAACGGGGGGTAGTCGTCGACGGCGTCGTAGATGTGGGGCCCGCAGTCGACGGGCTCGTGGCCGTTGTTCTTGAGCCAGTCCACGAGGTGGTTCTTGAGCTCAAAGCCGGCATGGTCGGATCCGAGGTACACGCGCATGACTCCGAGTGTGGCACGTGGGTCTCGCCGGACCGCGCCGGGGTGTCGCGTAAGTCACGTCGAAAGCTCAAGTAATCCCTAAGACCCCAGTTGAGGGGGGTCGGGACTTTGGTCCCGACGCGCCCGGGTCGATTGTCATGTGACAACGATCCGGATTGGGGTCTTCCGTCCCGGGACCACTCCGGGTTTGAATGCCCGGGCTCGAAACCCGAGAACCTAAGGATTCGTCCATGAGCTCCACGACGACCCTTCAGAAGGCAGGCGGCGCCGGTGACCCCGGCACCCCCCAGTCTTCCGACGGTCTGAAGGCCGGTCTCAAGAACCGCCACCTGTCCATGATCGCCATCGGCGGCGTCATCGGGGCGGGCCTGTTCGTCGGCTCGTCCGGCGGCATCGCCAAGGCCGGTCCGGCCATCCTCATCTCCTACGCGCTCGTCGGCGCCATGGTCGTCTTCGTGATGCGGATGCTGGGCGAGATGGCCGCGGCCAGCCCGAACTCCGGCTCCTTCTCCGCGTACGCCGACCGCGCGCTCGGCCGCTGGGCCGGGTTCTCCATCGGCTGGCTGTACTGGTTCTTCTGGGTCGTCGTGCTCGCCGTGGAGGCCACGGCGGGTGCGGTGATCCTGGAGGGCTGGATCCCGGCCGTCCCGCAGTGGGCGTGGGCGCTCATCGTGATGGTGGTCCTGACGGCCACCAACCTCGCCTCGGTCTCGTCGTACGGCGAGTTCGAGTTCTGGTTCGCGGGCATCAAGGTCGTCGCCATCGGCGGCTTCGTGATCGTCGGTCTGCTCGCCGTCTTCGGCGTGCTGCCGGGCTCGGACAACCCGGGTGCGGGCTTCGCGCACCTGACGGACGCCGGCGGCTTCCTGCCGAACGGCGCCGGCGCGATCCTCACCGGTGTGCTGATGGTCGTCTTCTCCTTCATGGGCAGCGAGATCGTCACGCTGGCCGCCGGTGAGTCGGAGGACCCGCGCCGCGCGGTCACCAAGGCCACCAACTCGGTGATCTGGCGCATCGGCGTCTTCTACCTGGGCTCGATCTTCGTGGTCCTGACCCTGCTGCCGTGGAACGACAAGTCGATCGTCGAGAAGGGCTCGTACGTCGCCGCCCTGGACTCGATCGGCATCCCGCACGCCGGCACGATCATGGAGGTCATCGTCCTGACCGCCGTGCTGTCCTGCCTGAACTCCGGCCTGTACACCGCCTCCCGCATGGCGTTCTCGCTGGGTGAGCGCGGCGACGCGCCGAAGTCCTTCGCCAAGGTCAACGCCAAGGGCGTGCCGACCGCCGCGATCCTCGGCTCCGTGGTCTTCGGCTTCCTCGCCGTCTACTTCAACTACGCGTTCAAGGACACGGTCTTCGACTTCCTCCTGAACGCCTCGGGTGCCATCGCCCTCTTCGTCTGGCTGGCGATCTGCTTCACCCAGCTGAAGATGCGCGGGATCCTGCTGCGCGAGGACCCGGAGAAGGTCACCGTCCGGATGTGGCTGTTCCCGTGGCTGACCTGGGCCACCGCCGCGATGATCATGTTCGTCATCGGCTACATGTTCTTCGACGACGGCAACCGCAAGGTCGTCATCCTCTCGACCGTCGTCGCCGCGGTCGTGGCGCTGGTCGGCGTGGTCCTGCAGAAGACCCGCAAGGCCTCCGTCGAGGCCTGACCCCCGCGGCCGCCGTCCCGGCCGTACGCATGACGAAGCCCCGGTCCGCCGCTCGCGGACCGGGGCTTCGCGGTACGGGCGACCGCGCCCGGCGTCAGCCCTTGCGGCCCAGCAGCTTCCACGCGGCGGGCAGCACGCCCATGGCCAGCGCGGCCTTGAGGGCGTCACCGACGAGGAACGGCGTCATGCCCGCGGCCACCGCGGCGGACAGGGACATGCCGGTGGCCAGCGCCAGGTACGGCACGCCGACCGCGTAGATCACGGCGGAGCCCAGCACCATCGCCCCGGCGGTACGGGCCACCGAGCGGTCCGCGCCGCGCCGGGCCAGGGCGCCGACCAGCGTCGAGGCCAGCAGCATGCCGAGCACGTAGCCGAAGGTGGCGCCGCCGGCGCCGGAGGTGCCCTCGGCGAACCACGGCACGCCCGCCATGCCGACGAGGGTGTAGAGCGCCATGGAGAGGAAGCCGCGTCGGGCGCCGAGCGCGGTGCCCACGAGCAGGGCGGCGAAGGTCTGGCCGGTGATGGGCACGACCAGGCCCGGCACCTTGACGGCGATCTGCGCGGCGACGCCCATCAGGGCCGCACCGCCGGAGACCAGCAGGACGTCGCGGGTGCGGCTGGCGGGCAGCAGGTCGGCGAGGACGGCGCCGGGCCGGAAGGTGACGGAAGCGGTGCTCATCGGTGCTCCGGGAGGGTGAGGGGGTGGCTTGCCCTCAGGACGTTAGTCCCGGCCGCTCGGGATGATCACCGTCGTCCGGGCACAAAGCCCTCTTCCCTCCCTTGGTGGGGAATGCACAAAGCCAGGACCTCCGACGGGAGTTCCTTACGCCCCGAAGTGACGCGGATCACTCGGACTAATAGTGCGTCACGTCCGTTTTGCACGGCGGGCGCGGACTCAGAGAGACTGTTGGAATGCCACAAGCACCCCTCCGTGAAACCGCGCTGCCCGACCTGCCGGAGGAACCCCTCGGCCACGGTCTGAAGCAGCGCCACCTGACCATGCTCGGCCTCGGCGGGGTGATCGGCGCCGGTCTGTTCGTCGGCTCCGGCGGCGGCATCGCCGTCGCGGGCCCCGGGATCATCGTCTCGTACCTGCTCGCCGGCGCCCTGGCGATGCTGGTGATGCGGATGCTCGGCGAGATGGCGGCCGCGATGCCCGCGTCGGGCTCCTTCTCCGTGCACGCGGAGCGGGCGATGGGCCGCTGGGCCGGCTTCTCGGTGGGGTGGCTGTACTGGTTCCTGCTGGTGGTCGTGCTCGCGGTGGAGGCCACCGGCGCGGCGAAGATCGCCAACGGCTGGGCGCCGGGAGTCCCGCAGTGGGCCTGGGTGCTGATCTTCATGGTGGTCTTCACGGTCAGCAACCTGGCGGCGGTGCGGAACTTCGGCGAGTTCGAGTTCTGGTTCGCGGCCCTGAAGGTCTTCGCGATCGTGGCGTTCCTGGTGCTGGGCGGCCTGGCGGTCTTCGGCCTGCTGCCCGACACGGACCCGGTCGGCCTGACCAACCTCACCGGCCAGGGCGGCTTCCTGCCCAACGGCTGGGAGGGCGTGGTCTCCGGCGTGCTCGCCGTGATCTTCGCGTTCGGCGGTCTGGAGGTCGTCACCATCGCGGCCGCCGAGTCGGACGACCCGGCCCGCTCGGTCTCCCGGGCAGTGCGCAGCGCGGTCTGGCGCATCCTCCTCTTCTACATCGGCTCGATGGCCGTCATCGTGACGCTGCTGCCGTGGGACTCCCTGGAGCCCGGGCAGAGCCCGTACGTGGCGGTCCTGGACTCGATCGGCATCCCCTCGGCCGGCCAGATCATGAACATCGTGGTCTTCGTGGCCCTGCTCTCGGCGCTCAACGCGAACCTGTACGGCTCCTCGCGGATGGTGTTCTCGCTGGCCGAGCGCGGCGAGGCACCGCAGGGGCTGCTGAAGGTCTCCGGCGGCGGGGTGCCCCGGCGGGCGGTGCTGGCGTCGGTGGCCTTCGGCTTCGTCTCCGTCGTGCTGAACCTGCTCTGGCCGGAGTCGGTCTTCCTCTACATGCTCAACGCGGTCGGCGCGGTGCTGCTGTTCGTCTGGACGCTGATCGCCGTCTCGCAGCTGCTGCTGCGGCGGCGGATCGAGCGGGAGACGCCGGAGCGGCTGGTGCTAAGGATGTGGGCGTTCCCGTACCTGACCTGGCTGGCACTGGCGGGCATGGCGGCCGTGCTGGTGCTGATGCTGTTCGACGACTCGGCGCGTACGCAGGTGCTGTGGTCGGCCGGCGCGACGGCGCTCGTGCTGCTGGTCGCCTGGGTACGGGAGATCCGCGCCCGGCGGAGCTGACGCCGCGGGACCCGGCCCGGTCCGCGAGGAACGGCCGGGCCGCGCGCCTCTCGTGCGGGGACGGTCACGCCGGGTGAGCCGGCTGTCCGAATAACGGGCGTTCACGTCCGACTGCCGGACGCTCCGGCCAGACTGGGCGCCCCATCCCGTCCCCGCACACGGACAGGCAACACCCCATGAGTCACACCGTTCCGCCCGAAGAGCGGACGAACGAGGCACCCCCGGCACACCAGGGCTCCGCCCTCTCCAACGGCCTCAAGCAACGCCACCTCTCGATGATCGCCCTCGGCGGCGTCATCGGCGCCGGGCTCTTCGTCGGCTCCGGCGCGGGCATCGCCGCGGCCGGCCCCTCGATCGTGCTGGCGTACGCGGCCTCCGGCCTGCTGGTGATGTTCGTGATGCGGATGCTCGGCGAGATGTCCGCCGCCAACCCCGCCTCGGGCTCCTTCTCGGTCCACGCCGAGCGGGCGATCGGCCCCTGGGCCGGCTTCACCGCCGGCTGGATGTTCTGGACCCTGCTCTGCGTGGGCGTGGCCATCGAGGCGATCGGCGCCGCGCACATCGTGCAGGGCTGGCTGCCCGGCACCCCGTCCTGGCTGTGGGTGCTGGTCTTCATGGCGGTGTTCTGCGGCAGCAACCTCGCCGCGGTCTCCAGCTTCGGCGAGTTCGAGTTCTGGTTCGCCACCCTCAAGATCGGCGCCATCGGCCTCTTCCTGGTCCTGGGCACCCTGGCGGTCCTGGGCGTGCTGCCCGGCACCGACTCCCCCGGCACGGCCAACCTGCTGGGCGACGGCGGCTTCCTGCCGACCGGGGTGGACGGGCTGCTGGTCGGCCTGCTGGCGTCGGTGGTCGCGTACGGCGGTCTGGAGACGGTGACCATCGCCGCCGCCGAGTCCGAGGACCCGGTGCGCGGCGTGACCAAGGCCGTGAAGACCACGATGTGGCGGATCGCCGTCGTGTACGTCGGCTCGATGCTGGTGATCGTCACCCTGGTCCCGTGGGACGCGAAGGCGGTCACGGAGGACGGGCCGTACGCGGCGACACTGGACCACCTGGGCATCCCCGGCGCCGGTCAGATCATGAACGTGGTGATCCTGATCGCCCTGCTGTCCGCGATGAACGCCAACATCTACGGCTCCTCGCGCATGGCGTACTCGCTGGTGGCGCGCGGCCAGGGACCCCGGGCGCTGGGGAAGGCGTCGAAGGGCATCCCGCGGCGCGCCGTACTGGCCTCCTCCGGCTTCGGCTTCGTGACCGTGCTGCTGTCCTACTGGTACCCGACGACCCTGTTCGCGTGGCTGCTCAACATGGTGGGCGGCGTGATCCTGGTGGTCTGGGGCTTCATCGCGGTCTCCCAGTTCGTGCTGCGCCGCCGGACCGAGCGCGAGGCGCCGGAGAAGCTGGTCGTGCGGATGTGGGGCTTCCCGTACCTGACGTGGGTGGCGCTCGCCGGGGTGGCCGGCGTGCTGGCGCTGATGGCGTGGGACGACGACACGCGGGTGCAGGTGCTGTTCACCGGCGGGCTGACCGTCGCCCTGGCGGCGCTGGGGTACGCGCGGCAGCGGCGGCTCCCCCGGGGCTGACCCGCCCCTGACGGCACATCAAGGGCCGGTTCCACGCATCGCGTGGGGCCGGCCCTTCCACGTGCGTACCCCCGGTTACTGAGGTTCGCCTTAGGTGAATGCTTGATCAGTTACTGTTAGCGTGCAGTTGCGTATTACTTGCAATAAGCAGCTGGAGGGGATCTACCGCCATGTCCGTCTACGTACTTCCCGAGCTTCCGTACGACTACGCGGCGCTGGAGCCGGTGATCAACCCGCAGATCATCGAGCTGCACCACGACAAGCACCACGCGGCGTACGTCACGGGCGCCAACAACACGCTGGAGCAGCTGGCGGAGGCCCGCGACAAGGAGAACTGGGGCGCGCTCAACGGCCTGGAGAAGAACCTGGCCTTCCACCTCTCCGGCCACATCCTGCACAGCATCTACTGGCACAACATGGCCAGCCCGAAGACCGGCGAGGGCGGCGGCGAGCCCACCGCCGCGGACGGCGTGGGCGAGCTGGCGGACGCGATCACCGAGTCCTTCGGCTCCTTCGCGGCCTTCAAGAAGCAGCTGACCTTCGCGTCCTCCGCGACCCAGGGCTCCGGCTGGGGCGTGCTCGCGTACGAGCCGGTCGCCGGCCGCCTGATCGTCGAGCAGATCTACGACCACCAGGGCAACGTGGGCGTCGCGAGCACCCCGATCCTGGTCTTCGACGCCTGGGAGCACGCCTTCTACCTGCAGTACAAGAACCAGAAGGTGGACTTCATCGAGGCGATGTGGAACGTCGTCAACTGGCAGGACGTGGCCAAGCGCTACGCCGACGCCAAGGCGAAGACGCCGCTCCTCATCCCCGCCAGGGGCTGATCCACCGCGACACCCCCGCGGCACCCCGAGCCGCCCGCCTCGTGATCGTCTTCTCAGCCTTCGCGTGCGGGCGTGTCAAACGGCAGACCCCCACGAGGACGTGACTCGTGGGGGTCTGCCGCGTGCGGTGCAGATCGGACTACTCGAAGGACGGGCCCTGCGTGCGGGTGCGCTTGATCTCGTAGAAGCCGGGGGTCGACGCCACGAGCAGGGTGCCGTCCCACAGGCGGGCGGCGGCCTCGCCCTTGGGGGTCGGGGTGACGACCGGGCCGAAGAAGGCGACGTCCGAGCCGTCGGCGCCGGGCACCGAGATGACCGGGGTGCCGACGTCCTCGCCCACGCGCTGGATGCCGTTCTTGTGGGAGGCGCGCAGCTCGATGTCGAACTCGTCGGAGTCGGCGTAGTCGAGCAGTTCGGCCGGCAGGCCGACCTCGGCGAGGGCCTCGGCGATGACCTCGCGGGTGGCGCCCTTCGCCTCGTTGTGGATCCGGGTGCCGAGGGCGGTGTAGAGCTTGCCGGTGACCTCGTCACCGTGCTTCTGCTGGGCCGCGACCACGACGCGGACGGGGGCCCAGCCCTTGGGGCCGAGCAGCTCGCGGTACCGCTCCGGGAGCTCCTCCAGCTTGTTCTCGTTGAGGACGGCGAGGCTCATCACGTGCCAGCGGACCTCGACGTCACGGACCTTCTCGACCTCCAGCATCCAGCGGGACGTCATCCAGGCCCAGGGGCAGATCGGGTCGAACCAGAAGTCGACCGGAGTCTTCTCGGCCACCTGGGTGTCAGACATGTCTCTCCTTCGCGTCCGTCTCGTTCGCACGCCCGTACGGGCGCATCCTTCCCGCCAACCAGCCCGAATGCCCGGACATTCCCCGTGGGAGGATTCGTCCGTCAAAAGGCGATCACGCACGAAGGAGTGCCGGTGCCCGGTGAGAATCTGTCCCGCGACGAGGCCCACGAGCGGGCCGAGCTGCTGTCCGTCGACGCGTACGAGGTCTCGCTCGACCTCCGCTCCGCGGTGGACGAGGCCGAACCGGCGGACGGGCCGCGCACCTTCCGCTCGGTGACGACGGTCACGTTCCGCGCGAACCGCCCCGGCGCCGCCACCTTCGCCGACCTCATCGCCCCGTCGGTGAACTCGGTGACCCTCAACGGGCGGGAGCTGGACCCGGAGGCGGTCTTCGACGGCGCGCGCATCGCGCTGGACGGCCTGGCCGCGGAGAACGTCCTGGTGGTGGACGCGAACTGCGCGTACAGCCGGACGGGCGAGGGCATGCACCGCTTCGTCGACCCCGAGGACGGCGAGGTCTACCTCTACACCCAGTACGAGCCCGCCGACGCGCGCAGGGTCTACGCCAACTTCGAGCAGCCCGACCTGAAGGCGCCGTACCGCTTCGAGGTCACCGCGCCCGAGGGCTGGCAGGTGTGGAGCAACGGCGCCGAGGAGTCCCGGGACGGCCTGACCCGCCGCTTCGCGGTGACCGAGCCCATCTCCACGTACATCACCTGCGTGGTCGCCGGCCCGTACCACTACGTGACGGACACCTACCGCCGGACCTTCGCCGACGGCAGCGAGCTGGAGATCCCGCTCGGCGCCATGTGCCGAAAGGGGCTGGCGAAGCACTTCGACGCGGACGACGTCTTCCTGATCACCAAGCAGGGCTTCGACTTCTTCCACGACAACTTCGACTACCCGTACCCCTTCGGGAAGTACGACCAGGCCTTCGTGCCCGAATACAACCTCGGCGCCATGGAGAACCCGGGCATGGTCACCTTCCGCGAGGAGTACATCTTCCGCGGGAAGGTCACGCAGGCCTCGTACGAGGCGCGGGCGAACGTCATCCTGCACGAGATGGCCCACATGTGGTTCGGCGACCTGGTCACCATGAAGTGGTGGGACGACCTGTGGCTGAAGGAGTCCTTCGCGGACTTCATGGGCTCCTTCTCCATGACCGAGGCCACCCGCTTCAAGAACGGCTGGGTGACCTTCGCCAACAACCGCAAGTCCTGGGCGTACCGAGCGGACCAGCTGCCCTCCACCCACCCGGTCACGGCCGACATCCGCGACCTGGAGGACGCCAAGCTCAACTTCGACGGGATCACCTACGCCAAGGGCGCCTCGGTGCTCAAGCAGCTGGTGGCGTACGTGGGCCGGGACGCCTTCCTGGAGGGCGCGCGCCGCTACTTCAAGGCCAACGCCTACGGCAACACCCGCCTTGACGACCTGCTGACCGTGCTCGCGGAGGTGTCCGGCCGGGACATGGCCGAGTGGTCGCGGGCCTGGCTGCAGACCGCCGGCGTCAACGCGCTGACCCCGGTCCTGACGTACGACGACGCGGGGCGGATCGCCGAGCTGGCCGTCGTCCAGGACGGCGACGAGCTGCGCCCGCACCGGGTCGCCGTGGGCCTGTACCGCATCGAGCAGGGCGCGCTGGTGCGGTACGCCCGCGCCGAGGCCGACGTGGCCGGGGCCCGGACCGTGGTGGCGGAGCTGTCCGGGGCGGAGCGGCCGGAGCTGGTGCTCGTCAACGACGAGGACCTGACGTACTGCAAGATCCGCTTCGACGAGGGTTCGCTGGCGGCGCTGCGCAAGCACCTGGGCGACCTGAGCGACCCGCTGGCCCGGGCCCTGTGCTGGTCGGCGCTGTGGAACCTGACGCGGGACGGCCTGATGCCCGCGCGCGACTTCGTCTCGATGGTGCTGGCCTTCGCCGGCCGCGAGTCGGACGTGGGCGTGCTGCAGATCCTGCACCGGCAGGCGCGCATGGCCGTCACCCACTACGCCGCCCCCGAGTGGCGCGAGCAGGGCGGCCGGGAGCTGGCGGCGGGCGCGCTGCACGAGCTGCGGCAGGCCGAGCCGGGCTCCGAGCACCAGCTGACCTGGGCGCGCTTCTTCGCCGCGACCGCGAGCACGGAGGCCGACCACCGGCTGCTGGCCGGGCTGCTGGACGGCACCGCCCTGATCGACGGGCTGGACGTGGACCAGGAGCTGCGCTGGGACCTGCTGGAGCCGCTGGCGGCCGAGGGTCTGGCCGACGAGGCGCGGATCGCGGCCGAGCTGGCCCGCGACGACACGGCCTCGGGCAAGCGGCACTCGGTGCGCTGCCTGGCGGCGCGGCCCTCGGAGGCCGTGAAGGCGCAGGCGTGGGCGTCGGTGGTGGAGTCGGACGCGCTGTCGAACGCGCTGGTGGAGGCGACGATCGCGGGCTTCCAGCAGGCGGGGCAGCGGGAGCTGATCGCCCCGTACGCGCCGAAGTACTTCGAGGCCATCGACCGGGTGTGGGCCGACCGGTCCATCCAGATCGGCATCCTGATCGTGCAGGGGCTGTTCCCGGCGCTGCAGAGCTCCGACGAGACGCTGGCCGCCACGGACGCGTGGCTCTCCTCGCACGCCGATGCGGCTCCCGCGCTGCGCCGGCTGGTCCTGGAGGCCCGCGACGACCTGGCCCGCGCCCTGCGCGCGCAGGCGCGCGACGCGGCCGAGTAGTCCACCCGAGTGGCGGTGGGGGCCGGCCCAGCCGGTCCCCATCGGCTCTCGAACGTCCGTACTTTAGTGCGGGGTTGTCCGGGTTTGTCGACGGGGCTGTAACAGCGGTTAGCGGGGGATCCGGGGGCGGGAACATCCCCGGCATGAACCACAACTCCCCCACCTACGGCGGTCAGACCCCCTCCCCCGTCCCGCCGGCCTCCCCCCGCCCCCTGCACCACCTCTCCGGCACCCGCCGGGTGCTGAGCGTCGCGCAGCTGCGCGAGCACGGCGTGACCGCCGCCGCCACCGCCGAGCGCTGCCGCGCGGGCGGGCCCTGGCAGCAGTTCCTGCCGGGGGTGTTCCTGCTCCACCCCGGCCCGGCCACCAGCGAGGAGCGGCTGCACGCCGCGCTGCTCTACGCGGGCCGCCCGGCCGGCACCTCGGTGCCGCAGCAGAAGGGGTTCGGGGACGCCATGATCACCGGTCTGGCGGCGCTGGCGCTGTACGGGTTCTCCTCCGCGCCCCCGCTGCCGGCGCTGGAGCAGATCGACGTGATCGTGCCGAGCACCCGCCGACTGCGCTCGGTCGGCTGCGTACGGCTGGTCCGGGCGCACACCCCGCCGATCGCCGAGGAGGTGACCGGGGTGCCGGTGGCGCCGGTGGCCCGGGCGCTGGCCGACGCGGTGGCGCAGCTGGCGGACGCGGGCACGGTGCGGCGGCTGCTCAGCGAGGCCGTGCGCGGGGGGCACTGCGAACCGGCCGCCGCGGTACGGGAGCTGACGCTGGCCCGACTGCTGAACCGGCCGCACGTGGTGGACGCGGTGGACTCGCTGCTGGCGGAGGGCAGGGCGATCGCCGAGGACCGGCTGTACCGGCTGGTGCGGGAGCACCAGCTGCCGGACCCGGTCTGGAACGTGGACCTGCGGCTGCCCGGCGGGCCGCACCTGGGCGGGGTGGACGCGTACTGGCCCGACCACGCGGTGGCCGTGGAGCTGGACACCCGGGCCCCCCGCCAGGGCGAGGACGAGCAGTGGTCCGAGTACGCCCGCAAGCGCGAGCACCTGGAGCGCCTCGGGCTCACCGTCGTGTACATCACCCCGCGCAAGCTGCGCGACCACCCGGAGCAGCAGGCCACGGTGATCCGTACCGCGCTGACCGCCTCGGGTGACCGCGAGCCCGCCGCCTACGTGGTCGTCCTGCCCCGGTGAGGCACCGGGGGGTTGGCCGGGGAGTAGTCGGGGGCGCTCCAGCGCAGCCGGCCCGGGTGCTCGCCCTCCACGGTCTCCTCGACGGTGAAGCGGACGGTGCGGGAGCCGTCCGGCCCGTACTCGGTGCGGGCCCGGCCGGTGAGCTGGAGGGTGCGGCCGGTCTCCCAGTCGGGGAACAGCAGGCCGGCCCGGGGTTCCTCGACCAGGTTGCCGAGGGTGAGGAACATGGCGTTGCCGGCGTAGTCGGGCCAGGCCAGCTCGGTCGGGGAGAGCACCTCGACGAAGCCGGGGTTGCCGCCGCGGTGGCTGGCGTCGGCGCCGTCCCCGGCGGCGGTGGCGATGAAGAAGGTGTCGGCGGCGCGCACGCCGCGCGCCTGGTCGGGGGTGAGCGCGCCGCCGCGCCGCACGACACCCGGTCCGTCCCACAGCACCTCCACGGGCTCGCGCTGCTGGAGGTACTTGGGGCAGTTGGAGAAGACCTCGCCCGCCTCGACGGCGAAGCCGCGCGGGGTGGGTTCGAGGATCCCGTTGAGCCGCATCCGGCGCCGGGTCCGCGGGTCGAGGGCGATGGTCCCGACGGGGGTGCCGGGGGTGGCCAGGGCCTCGGCGAGCGGGTCGCCGTCCGGGACGCCGCCGGCGACGGAGACGCGGCCGGGGCCGGTGGCCCGTACGAAACCGGGGGCGCCGGTGAGCAGCGACGCCCAGATCCGGCCCGCCGCGTCGGCCGCGCCGACCACGAGGGTGGGCTGGCGGGCCAGGAAGGCCGCCGCCACCTCGCGGATGCCGGGTCCGATGCTGCGGCCGACGTGGTCGGCCAGCTCGCGCACGCCGACCCGGTCCTGCACCTGTCGTGACCCCTGGTGGTAGGGGCCTGCCGTGATGGTCACGTTCTCCGCCTTCCGGTTCGCACGGGCCTGCCGGACACCCGGAGCCGATGGCTCCGGTCTCTCGGGTTCCTAGAAGAAGCCGCAGGTGGGAGCGGCTCCGGAGGGTGCGGGGGCGTCCTCGGCGCCGGCCGGGACGGAGATCTCCAGGCGGGTGCCGTCGGGGTCGTGGAAGAAGATGCCGCCGGAGGCGGCGCCCTCGCCGTGGGCCACGATCCCGTCGTACGCGAAGTCGACGCCGGCGGCGCGCAGCCGCTCCTCGAACGCGCGGACCTCCTCGACCGACCCGGCCGTGAAGGCCAGGTGGTGCAGGCCCGCGGCGGCCGGGGCGTACGCACCCTCGGCCTGCTGCCACAGCGTGAGCACCAGCGCGTCGTCCTGGCCGAGGAAGGCGAAGCGGCGCCCCTCCTCCTTGCCCTCGCCCAGCAGCCGGAAGCCCAGCGTGTCGCGGTAGAAGCCGAGCGAGCGCTCCAGCTCGGTGACGTTCAGGCCGATGTGGCCGGTGCTCAGCGTGCTGACAGCCGACATGGCTGCCCCCTCTCTCGTTGCCTTGCCCTGGCACTTCATTTCTAACCTCTGAAAATGACTTCAGAGGTTAGAGCGCCGGACGTCAACCGGTGACCTACCCTTGAGTGGTTAGCCAGAGGAGGAGACAGGGATGACCCCGACCGCGGACCCGCGCCCGCTGACCGGCGAGCCGCTCGCACTGGACCTGCTGAACACGCGATGGATGCAGGAGGGTGAGCCCCAGGACCTCTTCGCCGGGGCGGCCGGCCTGACGCGACTGGAGGGGCTGGACGTCTGGATGTCGGCCAACGGCCTGGCGACGGATGGCCTGTCGGCCCCGTTCCGGGCGGACGCGCCGACCCTGATCCACCTGCTGACCGCCCGCGAGGCCCTCGCCCGGGTGGTCGACGACCACGGGGCCCCAAAGGCCCGGGAGGTCGTCGACGCGGTCCTGGAACACGGCCGGGTACGGCTCACCCTGGACCCGGAAGGACCCGGCGAGCGGCCCGAGTTCGACGACCGGTCCTGGGGTCCGGCCTGGCTCGCGGCGCGGAACTATCTGGACCTTCTGGACACCGCGCCGGACCGCATCAGGAAGTGCGCCCACGAGGCCTGCGTGCTGCACTTCTTCGACACCTCGCGGAACGGCACGCGGCGCTGGTGCTCCATGGCTGCCTGCGGAAACCGCGCCAAGGCGTCCCGCCACTACGCCCGCTCGCGGGATCATTAGCCCGTAGACAAGTCGACATTCGAGGCCTGTCACGGCCCTTGGGATCGTCCGGTTTCCTCCCGGTACGTTCCGCCTGACGCATCGGGCGCCGTGGCGGGTCTCCGCCATGACGGGCACGCGTCAATAACAACACTCCCCAAACAGCACTCCCTTGCGCAAAGCTGACCGGTCATCCGGCACCGAAATCCGGACCGTTTCTTTCACTTATTGCAGGGATGCTGATGACCCTCGAATCCCCCAGCTCCATATCCGGCCCGAGACGCGTCGCGCGCATCGCGGCCGCCGCGGGCCTGGTGGCCGCGCTCGCGGCGACGGGACCCGTCCCGGCGTTCGCGGCCGTCACCGCCGATGACCCGGCTTCCTCCGCGCCGGCCAAGTCCGCCGACGAGAAGCTCGGTTCCGCCGACGCCGAGCTGATCGCCGAGGCCGAGGCCAAGGGCGAGAAGACCGTCACCGTCATGGTCGCCACCGCCCCGGGCGCCACCGAGCAGGTCGCCGGCCAGCTCGACGCGGTGCAGGGTGCCTCCGTCGGCCGCGCCGACGACAAGCTGGGCTACGTGCGCGCCACGCTGCCCACCGCGAAGGCGAAGGCGGCCGTCGACGCCGCCGCCAAGCTCTCCTCGGTCCACGGGATCGACGTCAAGCACGAGATCAAGCTCGACGACCCCACCCCTGCCGGGGACCGCAAGTCGGGGGCCGCTGGTGCGACCAGCGGCAGCTACCCGGCGCCCGGCAAGGAGACCCCGGCGAAGAACCCGTACAACCCGTCCTTCGAGACGGGCGCGGTGGACTTCGTGAAGGCCCACCCGCAGGCCGACGGCCGCGGCGTGACCATCGGTGTCCTGGACTCCGGCGTCGACGTGGGCCACCCGGCCCTGCAGAAGACCACCACCGGCGAGCGCAAGATCGTCGACTGGGTCACCGCGACCGACCCGCTCACGGACGCCGACGCCACGTGGCGCGCCCAGATCACCCCGGTCACCGGTGCCGCGTTCACCGTCGGCGGCGCGACCTGGAAGGCCCCCGAGGGCACCTTCCAGTGGAGCCGCTTCACCGAGTCGATCACGGCCACCGGTGACATGGCGGGCGACGTCAACCGCGACGGCGACACCACCGACCGGTTCGGCATGCTGTACGACCCGGCCGCCGGGACCGTCCGCGTCGACACCGACCAGGACTTCGACTTCACGAACAACGAGCCGATGAAGCCGTACAAGGACGGCTTCCAGATCGGCTACTTCGGTACGGACAACCCGGCCACCGAGGTCGCCGAGCGCATCCCGTTCGTGATCGAGATCCGCAAGGACGTCCCGATGGACCCGCTGGGCGGGGACTGGGTCGGCAAGAAGGCCGACTTCGTCAACATCGGCATCATCGAGTCCGAGCACGGCACCCACGTCGCGGGCATCACCGCGGCGAACAGCCTGTTCGGCGGCAAGATGAACGGCGCCGCCCCCGGCGCCAAGATCGTCTCCTCGCGCGCCTGCTCCTGGAGCGGCGGCTGCACCAACGTCGCGCTGACCGAGGGCATGATCGACCTCGTCGTCAACCGCGGCGTGGACATCGTCAACATGTCCATCGGCGGCCTGCCGGCGCTGAACGACGGCAACAACGCGCGCGCCGAGCTCTACGGCCGCCTGATCGACACCTACGGCGTCCAGCTGGTGATCTCCGCGGGCAACTCCGGCCCCGGCATCAACACCATCGGCGACCCGGGCCTGGCCGACAAGGTCATCTCGGTCGGCGCCGCGGTCTCCAAGGAGACCTGGGCCGCCAACTACGGCTCCGTGGTGGAGAAGAAGTACGCGATGTTCCCGTTCTCCTCGCGCGGTCCGCGTGAGGACGGCGGCTTCACGCCGACCATCACCGCCCCCGGTGCCTCGATCAACACCATCCAGACCTGGCTGCCGGGTGCCCCGGTCGCCGAGGCGGGCTACGCCCTCCCGGCCGGCTACGGCATGCTCCAGGGCACCTCGATGTCCTCCCCGCAGGCCGCGGGCGCCTCGGCGCTGCTGATCTCGGCCGCCAAGCAGGAGGGCGTCGCGCTCACGCCGGCCACCCTGCGCACCGCGCTCACCAGCACGGCGAAGAAGATCGCCGGCTACCAGGCGCACGAGCAGGGCGCGGGCCTGATCAACATCGTCGGCGCGTGGGACTCGATCCAGCGCGGCGCGAAGGCCCACGACTACACCGTCAAGGCGCCGGTCGACACCGCGATCGACCAGCTCCTGAAGACCCCGGGCTTCGGCACCGGCGTGTACGACCGCGAGGGCGGCCTCAAGGCCGGCAAGAAGAAGACGTACGACGTCACGATCACCCGTACCACGGGCCCGAAGTGGGGCGTGCGCCACAACCTGAGCTGGAAGTACAACGACGGCACCTTCAAGGCGCTGACGGACTACGACTACATCACGCTGCCGCTGAACAAGCCGGTCACCGTGAAGGTCCAGGCGGCCCCCAAGACCGCCGGCGTGCACAGCGCGATCCTGGAGCTGGACGACGAGTCCACCGAGGGCATCGACAAGCAGGTCCTGTCGACCGTCGTGGTCGCCTCCGACCTGGTGAAGCCGGGCTTCGCCCTCTCCGCCGCCTCCTCGGTGCAGCGCAACAGCCACAAGTCGTACTTCGTGACGGTCCCGCAGGGCGCCAAGACCCTTGAGGTCGCCCTGGGCGGCCTGGCCGAGGGCAGCCAGACGCGCTTCATCGCGCTGCACCCGTACGGTGTCGCCCTCGACCCGAGCGCGACGACCATGTGCTACCCGAACTACAACAACCCGGCCAACACCTGCCGCCCCGACCTGCGTTCGTACCCGAACCCGCAGCCGGGCGTCTGGGAGATCGAGGTCGAGTCGCGCCGCACGTCGCCGCTGCTCGACAACCCGTACAAGCTGGACGTCAGCGTCCTGGGCGCGGACTTCGACCCCGCGGTCAAGGAGCTGCCCGAGGTCAAGGTCGGCACCCCGGCGCCGGTCCAGTGGACCGTGAAGAACTCCTTCGCGGGCATCACCGGTGGCAAGCTCAAGGGCGGCGCCCTCGGTTCCGCGAACGTGCAGCGCCCCACCATCGCCGAGGGTGAGACCCACACCACCCAGGTCACCATCGGTGCGGGCGTCTCCCGCCTGGACGTCGCCATCGGCAACGTCTCCGACGTCTCGGCCGACCTCGACCTCGAGGTCTACCGCGACGGCGTGAAGGTCGGCTCCGCCGCCGACGGCGACTCCGAGGAGGCCGTGAGCCTGGTCAACCCGGCCGCCGGCACCTACACGATCAAGGTCATCGGCTACGCCGTCGGCGCCGCCGGCACCGCGTACGACTACCGCGACGTGTACTACTCGGACGCCCTCGGCTCCGTGCTGGTGGACGACTCGCAGACGGTGGACGTGGCCAACGGCGGTTCCGCCCAGGTCTCCGCGCAGGTCCAGGTCAACGGTGTGGCCCCCGAGGGCCGCAGCCTCTTCGGCCAGGTCCAGCTGCTGAACGCGCGCGGCACCGCCGCGGGCATCGGCAACGTCAAGATCGACAAGGTCCTGCCGTAACCGTCACCGCGCTCCGCTGACACCGGCGGAACGACGAAAGACGAACGACGAAGGGGCGGTGCTCTGCGGAGCACCGCCCCTTCCCGTTTCCCCCGTCCCCGTTTCCCCCCTCGGGTCGGCGCCTACCTGCCCAGGGAGCCGAGGTCCTGGGCGTACGTGCCGACGGCGTGGGCGATGACGTCCACGTTGGTGTCGAAGACCTTGAGGTCCAGGTTGTCCAGGGTGTCGCCGGCCCCGTGGTAGTTCGGGTCGTACGGCTGCCCGGCGGTGCCGCCGTAGCGGGCGGCCTGGGCGTCGGTCTTGATGCCCTCGGCGCCGGTGAAGGTGCCGCCGGCGGGGATGCCGGTGGCGATGAACGGGCCGTAGTCGGAGCGGCCGTCGAAGTCGCTGCCCTCGTGGGCCTTGCCGCGCTTGTCGAGGAAGCCGTTGATCAGGGCCTCGATCTGCGCCGAGCCGGCCGGGCCGGCGCCCGCCCCGGTGCGGTCCGAGTCGTCGCCGTCGTAGACGAACTGGGCCGGGTTCGGCGAGGCGATCATGTCGAAGTTCAGGTAGAGCGCGATGTCCTTGCGCTGCTTCTCCGTGAGGCTCGCGACGTAGTGCTCGGAGCCCAGCAGGCCCAGCTCCTCGGCCGACCACCAGGCGAAGCGGACCTTGTTGACGGGCTGCCCGTGGCCCTTGCGGGTCTGCTCGGCCAGCTTGAGGGCGACCTCCAGCAGGCCGGCGGAGCCGGAGCCGTTGTCGTTGATGCCGGGGCCCTCGGGTACGGAGTCCAGGTGGCTGCCGACCGTCACGACCCGGTCGGCGCGGCCGCCCCGGGTCTCGGCGATGACGTTGCGGGTGGTCCTGCGCACGTGCTCCTGGTCCAGGTCCAGGCGGACCTCCACCTCTCCCCGGGCGGCCGCGGCGGCCAGGGCCTCGCCGTCGGCCAGGGTGATGCCGGCGCTGGGGATCAGGCCCTCGGCGGGGGTGCTGAAGGAGCCGCGCACCGGGGTGGTGCCGCTGTGGTTGTAGACGATCAGGCCGGCGGCGCCGGCCGCGGCGGCGGCCCGCTGCTTCTCGACGAAGGTGCAGGCACCCCGCTTGACCAGGGCTATCTTCCCGGCGAAGGCGCCCGCCGGGTAGTCGGCGGCGTCGCAGCCGGGCGTCTCGTCGACCCGGGCGAGCGCGACCGGGGCGGTCAGGCCGCCGGCCGGGGTGGACTTCGTGAAGGTGAAGGCCGCGGTGGCCAGCTCGCGGGCCTCGGGGGTGAGGACCGTGGTCTTCTCGGTCTTCGTCTTCGCCTCGAAGATGTCGAAGTCCTGGTAGGAGACCCGGTACCCGGCCTTCTCCAGCGTCCGGTACACGTACGCGGCCGAGGCGGCGTGGCCGGGGGAGCCGGCGGCGCGGTTGCCGCCGTGGGCGTCGGCGATCCGCTGGAACTCCGCCAGGTGGCGGTGGGCTCCCTTGCCGGAGACCTCCCTCACGAGGGTGCGGGCCAGCTTCGTGGTGTCCCGGGGGTGGGCGGTGGCCGGGGCGGCGGCCAGGGCGAGCGGGGCGGCGACGGCCGCGGCGGTGACGAGGGCCGCGGCGGCGCGGGACCGCTGACGGTGGGCAGGCACGACGGATCCTTCCAGGTGGTGTTCGGAAATCGGTACGTCGCGTCCGGAAAACGATCACGACTGGTCGGACCGTAATCACTCCGGCTGCCCCGAAAAGCCCGTACCGGGCCCTGGAAACACACCTGCCACACATTTGTCATGAGCTGTCATGTTCGGCGGTGAGAAGCCCCGGATCCGCCGGGCGGCGCGCGGCTCCGGCCGCCGGAACCGCGAGACGTCCGCCACACGTCCCGTATCGCGGACAAAGGATTGGACAAGCCTGCCCGGGTCGCACGCATGATGGAGCTGGTCAGCCAGCGCCACAGCACCAGAAGGAGTCACCGTGAGGGTCGGAATCGTCGGAGCCACCGGTCAGGTCGGCGGAGTCATGCGCCGGATTCTCGCCGAGCGCAAGTTCCCGGTGGACCAGCTCCGCCTGTTCGCCTCCGCCCGTTCCGCGGGCTCCACCCTGGAGTGGGAGGGCCAGGAGATCACGATCGAGGACGCCTCGACCGCCGACTACTCCGGCCTCGACATCGTGCTCTTCTCCGCCGGTGGCGCCACCTCCAAGGCCCTCGCCGAGAAGGTCGCCTCCCAGGGCGCCGTCGTGATCGACAACTCCTCCGCCTGGCGCCGCGACCCCGAGGTCCCGCTGGTCGTCTCCGAGGTGAACCCGCACGCCATCAAGAACCGGCCCAAGGGCATCATCGCCAACCCGAACTGCACCACCATGGCCGCGATGCCGGTGCTGCGCCCGCTCCACGACGAGGCCGGGCTGACCGCGCTGGTCGCCACCACGTACCAGGCCGTCTCCGGCTCCGGCCTGGCCGGCGTCGCCGAGCTGGACGGCCAGGTCAAGGCCGTCTCCGAGCGCGCCACCGAGCTGACCCACGACGGCGAGGCCGTCGACTTCCCGGAGCCGGGCGTCTACAAGCGTCCGATCGCCTTCAACGTGCTCCCGCTGGCCGGCTCGATCGTCGACGACGGCTCCTTCGAGACCGACGAGGAGCAGAAGCTCCGCAACGAGTCCCGCAAGATCCTGGAGATCCCCGAGCTCAAGGTCTCCGGCACCTGCGTGCGCGTCCCGGTCTTCTCCGGCCACTCGCTGCAGGTCAACCTCCGCTTCGACCGCCCGATCAGCGTCGAGCGCGCCTACGAGCTGCTCAAGGACGCCCCGGGCGTCGAGCTCTCGGAGATCCCGACCCCGCTGCAGGCCGCCGGCAAGGACGTCTCGTACGTCGGCCGCATCCGCGTGGACGAGACCGCCGAGCACGGCCTGGCCCTCTTCCTCTCGAACGACAACCTCCGCAAGGGCGCCGCGCTGAACGCGGTGCAGATCGCGGAGCTGGTCGCCGAGGAGCTGCGCGGCTGACCCCGCTGCTGACGACCGGGGAGGGGGGGGGGCCCCCCCGGGGCCCCCCCCCCCCCCGGGGGGGGGGGGGGCCCCCCCAAGGGGCCCCCCCCCCCCCCCCCGGGCGCCCGGGGGGGCGGCCCCCCCCCGGGGCGGCGGACGCCACGGCGCGGGGC